>JAHEKK010000243.1 GCA_024638395.1 Gemmatimonadota bacterium
GTGACCCACACGCCCGGACCCGACCCGATACCCGCGGATCTGCCCGCCGTACTGCTCGAGGCCGGGACGTTCCACATTCCCACGCTGGCGGTCCAGGGCGACTTTGCCCGGATCGAGGATGATCCCTCCCTCCTGGATGACCCGCTTCTGGTCGAGTCGCTCACGGAGACGCTTCTCGAGGCCTATCGCCTACGGGGCGAGACGCCGCCGCGGGTCCGGGGATGGATCGACTGGCAACGGACCCTCCTGGCGCCCAACCTCGCGGCCGTGGGGGAGCTCGCGGCTGCGGGCGTCCCGATGCTCACCGGCACCGACGGGGGCAACTTCGCCGTTTTCCAGGGCTATTCGGTCCATCGGGAGTTGGCCCTCCTCGTCGAAGCTGGACTCAGTTCGTGGGCCGCGTTGCGGGCGTCCACGACCGACGCCGCACGGTTTCTCGGTCGGGGCTGGGGCGTGGAGGTTGGCGACGAGGCGACGCTGCTGGTCCTCGAAGCCTCACCGGTCGAAGACATCACGGCGACGCGGCGCATTCGCACGGTGATCCAGCGGGGTGTGGGCGTCGACCGCGGGGAGCTCAGGTCGTGGTGACCCGCCACCTCCCCACATCGAGGGCACGGGGCTGGCGGGCCACGGGGCTGTTCCGCCTTCGGTCCTTCGCGTGGTTGGGGCTGGCTATGGGATGCGGTGGCGTGGTCCCGGGTGGTGCCGATCCGGAGGACATGGTGGACATGGGAACCGTCGTGCGTTCCGCGGAGCACGACTTCCGGGTGGTCCCGGTAGCGGAGGGACTGGTCCGGCCCTTCTCCATGGCTTTCACCCCGGAAGGGGATCTTCTCGTGACCGAGCGCCCCGGCCGCCTCAGGCTCATTCGGGATGGAGTCCTCCTTCTCGATGCCGTCTCAGGGATCCCGGATGTCGTCGCCCTCGGCCGAGGCGCCCGCTCGATGAATGGCCTGGAACAGGCGGGCATGCGAGACGTGGTCCTTCATCCCGGCTTCGCCGACAATCGACTGCTCTACCTGAGCTATACGAAGCCGGGCGCCGACTCCCTCGGAAGTCTGGCCGTGGCACGGGGACGGTTCGAAGACGGCGCGCTGCATGACGTCCGGGAGATCTTCCACGCCGACGCGTTTCCCGACGGAACCGACCGTAGCTCCCAGTGGGGTGGCCGGATGGCGTTCGGCAGGGACGGTTCGCTCTTCGTGACCGTTGGCGACCGCCAATGGCCCTCGACCGGGAACCTCCACGCCCATCCTGCCCAGGATGTGACGACCCACAACGGGACCGTGGTCCGGCTGCGGGACGACGGAACCGTACCCGATGACAACCCCTTTGCCCGGAACCGGAACGGTGAGGCGAAACCGGAAATCTGGACATGGGGGCACAGGAACGCCCAGGGACTCGCTGTCCATCCGGAAACGGGCGATGTGTGGTCGAATGAACACGGTCCCCAGGGCGGGGACGAGCTCAACCTGATCCTCCCCGGCCGGAACTACGGCTGGCCCGTCGTCGGGTACGGAGTCAACTACCGCACGGGCACGGCGATCCACGCCGGAACCCACTTGGAGGGTATGGAGCAGCCCGTCCACGTTTGGGTCCCCTCCATCGGGGTTTCAGGCATGCTCTTCTACTCCGGCGGGGCCTTCCCCGGTTGGCGAGGAGACATGCTGGTCGGCGGCCTGTCGGGGCAGCGCCTCGTACGACTGGTTCTGGACGGCAGAACCGTCGTCCACGAGGAGACCCTCCTCCATGGCCAGGGACGCATCCGAGACGTACAGCAGAGTCCGGAGGGGTTTATCTATCTGGCCCTGGACGGGGCCACGCGTGACGTGGACGGTCCCCCGACGGGCATCGTACGGTTGGAGCCGGTCGAACGCGTCCGCTGAATCGGCCGAGGTGCCGCCCTGTTCCGCGTTTTCCCCGGAGCCGAGATTCTTCGGTGCCCGCGGCTCCCCCAGGCTCGACGTTGCGGGGGCGCCGGGTCAAGCTCCGTGGGCCGCCTCCGCCCGTGTTCCAGCTCTGGCGCCACCGTGGGGATTCTGGCCATCCGCCACCGACATCGTCCGCGGCTTCAGCCAACGCCCGGACGACTCCTCGACCATCCGTTCGAGGGCCCGGGCCATGTCCAGAAGCGCGGGGCCCGCCGGCGTGGGGTCGTCTCCGATCATCTGGTTCCATGGTGTGGGGTTCACATCGAGCACGTGGAGCCGACCCTGTCCGTCGCGCATGGTGTCCAGGTCTCCGTAGTCCAGTCCGATTCGTCGAGTGAACTTCCCCACCAGCCGCAGCTCCTCGGGGTCCATCACATCGCTCAATCGGGCGACCGAGAGCGTCGAGCTCTCGAATTCGAACCGCCTTTCCGGGTCCCTCAGCCGTTCGACGGCGGCCACCGGCCGGCCGTCGATACATGCGATGCGGTGTTCCACGATCCGGCCGTCGGGCGATTCCCCGAGGATCTCCTGATAGATGGCTCCCCCGTCCACCTCGGCCATGGACAACGGGCATTCCACGATCTCTTCCATGTCCATGGCGTTGAGGTTCGACTTCTTGATCGCGACGCCGCGGTACGAGGTCGGGTCGACGGTCGCCGAGTATCCGAAGACCTCCTCCATGAGCCTGCCGATCCGCGTCTTGGAGATGTCCGTGACCCCGAGGTTCACTACCCGGCCCTTGGTCGCCAGGGCACGGAGCGTGTGGGAGGGCGAGGGAAAGGTGTCGTCGACCCATTTCACGACGAGGTCCGACGGCTCATCCATGCTGGCAACCGTCCGGTACCCGAGTAGCGCACACACGTGTCGGATCATGTACTCGGGGCCGGGCTTCGTCGGAAGAAAACAGATCGTCCGTCTCGTTCGGCCCACGCGCGGCGCCAGGAAGGCGAGGGCCTTCAACGTTCGGCCGCGGCCTCCGACGTAGTCTCGGTGGGCCTGGAGTACCCGGCGCAGGAGGCGGATCCGTTTCCGGAAGTTTCTGATCATGTCCACTCCCCAAGTGTCGATGCGGCTCAGAAGAGTCTGAACGAGGGGAGGACGCCGCCCCCGCCCCCGTGGGCCGGTTGGACTGCCGGCCGGATCCCTGAAGCGGCGTTCGTCCGTTTCGGCCCCGGCGGCGGGCCGGTATCATTGGAGTCTTCCGACGCCGCCCCCCTCACACGAGTCCACCCATGCGGTTGAATCCGTTCCTTCGGCCAGCGCCCGGTGCCTACGGTCAGGAGCCCCCGGAAGTCGATTCCGCCGCCGCCGATTCGCTGGACCAAGCTCTGGAGCGCATCGGTGAAACGGTCACGGAGACGGGACAGCAGCTCATCGAGGGGGAATGGTCCATCGTCGGGGCGCGCATCGTGGAATACGGCGGCGAGCTCATGCGCTCCTTCTTCCCCAAGCTCCTCAGTGCGGTCGTGGTGGGGATCTTCTTCGTTCTCGTGCTCAGGGGCATCCTCCGGGTGGTCCGGCGGGTGTTGGGGAAGAGCAGTCGAGTCAATCCGAGTCTCGAGACCCTCCTGGTACGCACCACGCGGGTAGCCGGAATCACGTTCGTCCTCGTGCTGATCCTCTCGCAACTCGGCGTGAACGTTGCGGCTCTGGTGGCCGGGTTCGGGATCGCGGGTATCGCCCTCGGTTTCGCCGCCAAGGATACGCTCGAGAACTTCATCTCCGGAGTCACCATCCTTCTGGATCGGCCCTTCGACCTTGGCCATTGGGTCGAGGTGGACGGGGTCTATGGACAGGTCGTGGAGCTGACCCTCCGGTCCACGCGGATCAGAACGCTGGGAAACCGCACGCTGATCGTGCCCAACCTCAACATGATCAGCCACAGCATCACCAACCTTTCCGTCCGGGGAAACGCCTTGGGACTGCGGGTAGAGATCCCGTTCGGGATCGCCTACAAGGAGCGTCCGGCCGAAGCGCGCCAGGTGGTATTGCCGCTCGTCGATGGCGATGAGCGAGTGGCGGAGCATCCGCCGCCCGACGTGGTGGTGACGGAGCTCAACGACTCGAGTGTCGACATGGCGCTTCGCCTCTGGGTGAAGGACGCCGGGAGCGAATTCCCCGTGCGCTTTGACTACATGGAGCGCGTACGTGAAGCGCTCCGCGAGGCGGATATCGAAATTCCGTTCCCCCACCTCCAGTTGTTCATCGACGAGGCCAAGGCGTTCAGCGACGGAAAGGGGATGCCGACGGGGGTGACGAAGAACGGGGGCTCATGAGAGCCTGGCTCCTCCACGCTCCAGGAGAGCGGAGGGGGAAGGGCGGGCCCCTCTCCCTCGAAGAACTGCCCGACCCCGTTCCCGGCCCCGGGGAGCTGCTGGTCCGGGTTTCGGCGTGTGGCCTCTGCCACACCGAGCTGGACGAGATCGAGGGACGCACGCCGCCCCCCCGCTATCCAGTGATCCTCGGACATCAGGTTGTGGGCCGGGTCGTCGGAGCCGGCCCCCGGGGCGATGCCTCGCCGCGGCTGGCCATCGGAGACCGCGTGGGTGTGGCCTGGATCTTCGATGCCTGTGGCCGATGTGACTTGTGCCGGCGGGGGCTTGAGAACCTCTGTCCGGATTTCCGGGGCACCGGCCGGGACGTCAACGGGGGGTACGCTGAGCTCATGACCGTACCGGCCCCGTTTGCCCATGTCTTGCCCGAGGGGATCGCCGACGTGTCGTTGGCGCCCCTTCTCTGCGCAGGCGCCATCGGATACCGGTCCCTGCGACTCACGGGAGTCGAGGACGGCGGTCGCCTGGGCCTGACGGGTTTCGGCGCATCAGGGCACTTGTTGATGAAGCTCGTTCGGGGGCAGATGCCGGGTACGGACGTCTTCGTATTTGCCCGCAACCCCGAGCAACGGGCCTTCGCCCTTGAGCTGGGTGCGGCCTGGGCGGGGGAGCCCGACGACCGTCCGCCGACGTTGTTGGATGCCGTCGTGGACACCACGCCGGCCTGGGGTCCCGTGGTGCGGGGCCTGGAGGTCCTCCGGCCGGGGGGCCGCCTGGTGGTGAATGCCATCCGGAAGGAGTCGGCGGACCGGGACCGACTACTCGAGATTGACTACGCCCGCCATCTCTGGATGGAGAAGGAGGTCAAATCGGTGGCCAACGTGACTCGACGTGACGTCTCCGACTTCCTGGGACTGGCAGTCGAGTTGGGCCTCGAGCCCCAGGTCGAGGTGTACGGGATGGGCGATGTGAACCGGGGATTGAAGGCGCTGAAGGAGGGGGGCGGGCGGGGGGCCAAGGTCTTGAGGGTCCACTAGGGCCGCCCCTGCGGACGGGTCCCCTGCCTCATGGACTCTGGCACCCCCCGCGGGTCCGACTCACGGCGATCGTGTCACGTCCTCCGTGCACTCGCCGGCCGAGGTTTGCCCGGCGTTGCAGACCCGGTACACATCCCCCGGGTCGGTGTCCCTGTAACTCCCCGAGTTGGACACGTTGTCGATGAGCTCACCGTCTCGGTAGATGTCGACCGTCGAGGCGCCACCAGTCCACGCAAGGTCGGCCCGTGCTCTCCCTTTGTCTTTCCACTGGACCGTGAGGCCCGTTGGTTCCGGACCGGACGAGGGTGGAGGTTCGGATCCTGAGCTGGCGCAATCGTCGACACCGCTCCGGTTGTTGATCCCGGTACCGGTGACCGCATCCACGCAGAAGGTGAAGGCGTTGGCGCCTCGAATCATGGGGGTCTGAATCGTGGCCGTGCCCGTCGCGTCCGTCA
>JAHEKK010000244.1 GCA_024638395.1 Gemmatimonadota bacterium
AAGAGGTGCACGGAGTGACGGATCTCCACACCGGCGATCCGCTGGAATGGGACGTTGTCGACGGAGACCACGCCCGGGCCAACGGCCACCCTGCGGCGGCCCCGGAGGGCCGCTATATCAAGGTGACCCTCGCCCGGCCCGTGCCCGAGGGAGGCCAGGGCCGCGTTCGCATCGACAAGACGTATTGGGATCACGCCAGCTACTTCGCCGAGGGCGGCGACATCGTCTTCGACCGAGCTCTCGGCATCCGGCGCAACGCAGTGGTCCTGCCAACCGGCTATGAGCTCGTGGGGGCCAACTACCCCGTCCAGGTGGAAACGGAGTCCGACGACCGCGTCCGGGTGAGCTTCATGAGCCCCGGACCCGGGGCCGTGCCTCTCCGACTCCGCGGCCGCCCGTTGGCCCGTCCAGGCCCGCCGCTCGTGCGACCGGAGGCAGACTCCTCCCCGGCGGGGAGCGGCGGCGGGACCGCCGGGGCCCGTACCGCCTACGTGGTGGACAACCGGGCCTTCGAGGACCGTGACATCACCTACTTCCTGCAACAACCTGAAACCCACTCCTTCCGGCTCTTTCACGACTACACGGAATCACGGCCGGGCATGGACCGCTACGTCAACGTGGTCCGCGCCGGCAGCTCCGCTTCCGATCCCGAGGCCTACAATCTGGATACGGGCCAACAACTGGAGGTCCAGCAACTCCGGGGACAGGCGATCGCGGACCGGGGAATCGACATCGGCGAGCCACCGGGTCCCGAGAGCGAGGTGGTGGTGATCTGGTACGACCCGGTTCCCGACGGTGCCTCGGTGCGCCTCCGCATCTGGGAGACCTACACCGATCCGGGCCGGTATGTGGACCTGGGCGAGGAGTTCGTCTGGGACCGCGGGTTCGGACGGGCCAGGAACACGGTGGTCCTGCCGGAGGGATGGCGCCTCGCGGCCAATTCCGTTCCGGGTGTCATCGACGAGACCGACGACGGCCGAATCCGGATCCGGTACATCAACCCGCGTCCGGATCAGATCCAGGTGTTCATCCGGGGGCGGCGGCGGTGAGGGAAGCCACCCGGAGCGAACCGCCTACCCGGTATTCTTGAGCCCGCGGGCGATCCCCTGGACGGTGGCCAGGAGGGCCTGGAAGAGGTCCTCGTCTTCCCGGTCGCCGGCCCGCCAGCGCCTCAAGAGGTCGACCTGGAGCAGGTTCATGGGATCCACGTAGGGATTCCGTAGCCGGATGGACCGCTGGAGCGTGGGATCCCCGGCCAGGATCGAGCCTCCGCCCTTCAGTCGGGTGATCCAATCCACCACCCGCGCGAACTCCCGGCCAAGGACGTCGAAGAGGGGCGCCACCTCGGCCGGGACCAGTGCCATGTATGCAGAGGCGATCCCCAGGTCCGACTTGGCCGCGACCATCTCGATGTCGTCCACGAGGGCCGCGAGGAACGGCCACTCCTGGACGGCAGTTGCGACAAGATCCTCTCCGTGGGCTTCCGCAGCCGCCTCGAGACCCGCACCCATGCCGTACCATCCCGGTAGCGTGGCCCGGGTCTGAGTCCACGAGAACACCCAGGGAATGGCCCGGAGGTCATCGACGGAACCGCCGCCCCGTCGCGACGCCGGACGGGAACCGATGGCCATCCGTTCGATGACGTCTATGGGTGTGAGGGCGCGGAAGAACGCGGCGAAGTCCGGATGGTCGTGAACCATTCCCCGGTAGGCGGCTCGTCCGGCCTTGGCCATCGACTCTGCAACGTCCATCCACCGTGGATCCCCGTCGCCCGGTGGGTGGATGCGCTCCGACATCTTCAAGGCTACCGATCCGAGCATCCGCTCGAGATTCCGGAGAGCGATGCTTGGAAGCCCATACTTGGCGTCGATCACCTCACCCTGTTCCGTGAGGCGGAGGTGGCCGCTCAGCGCGGAGTGGGGAGAGGCGGCCACGGCGCGGTGGACCTTGCCGCCCCCCCGGGAGACCGTGCCTCCCCGGCCGTGAAACAACGTGAGGCTGACGCCCGACTCCTGGGCCGAGCGGGCCATTTCCATCTGTGCCTTCTGGAGGGACCAACGCGCCGACGCAATCCCGCCGTCCTTACCCGAGTCCGAGTACCCGACCATGACCATCTGGCGGTTCTGCCGCCGAGCGAGATGTCCGGCGTAGACCGGGTCCCTGAAGAGAGCGCGGAGTGTGCCGGCAGCGCCCTGCAGGTCGTCCACCGTCTCGAACAGAGGGGCCACATCCAAGTCCGATTCCGTTCCTCCCCGGGCCACCTGATCGAGGAAAAGAACCGTGAGCACGTCATCCACGTCCGTGGCCATGCTGATGATGTAGGGGCCCACGGCGGCGGGGCCGTAGCGCCTCCGGCACTCGTCGATGGCACGGAAGACCTCGAGAGTTTCGTCAACGAGAGGGTCCGAATCGCCCTCGGGCCACCCACCGCGC
This sequence comes from Gemmatimonadota bacterium, assembly GCA_024638395.1. Taxonomy (GTDB): domain Bacteria; phylum Gemmatimonadota; class Gemmatimonadetes; order Longimicrobiales; family Gaopeijiaceae; genus JAHEKK01. The sequence continues at coordinate 2,434 of JAHEKK010000244.1, forward strand.
GGCCTCACCCCGGTCTCGGCGAGAGCCGATCGTAGGCGGACCGTCCTGCTCTCCGGGTCGAGGCCGGCCCATCCCGATGCCTCCAGGAGCGAGCCGGCCACCTGGCGGTGTCGGTCGGCGTGCTGACGGACGTCCAGCGTCGCCATGTGAAATCCGAATACCTCGGCGCGGCGAAGCGCCCGCAGTACGGCGAAGCGCCCGGCGTGCTCTCCCCGGTTCGAGAGTAGACTCCGGTCGATCAGACGAAGGTCCGACAGAAACTCGAGAGGGCCCGCGTAACCGTCCGGACCTCCAGACGCCGTGTGGTCCAGTCGAGCAGCCATCAGCGTGAGCAGCGTCCGGTATCCCATGGCACGATGACGGGGCCGGATGGCGTCATACACGTCGGGGTAGGCCGTCGCATAGCGCTCAATACGCGCGGAAACCTCCGCCGACCAACCCACCCGTGACGCCGACTGGCTCAGGTGCCGGGCCAGGGTCCCGAGCTCGTCCTTGTAGAGCCCGATGATCAGATGTTGATGACGGCTCAGTGCGTTCCGGATGCTGTCGGCGTCCACGGCCGGATTCCCGTCCATGTCACCCCCCACCCAGGACGAAAAGCGAACGATGGGCCGGGTCGCCGCGGCGTCGGGAGTCCTGTCACCGTCGATGTGGGCGCCGTACCCCTCGCGGAGTGCTTCGTCCAGCACCTCGTAGAGGGCCGGGACCACTCCGTACAGCACGGTGATGAGGTAGAACAGGACGTGCTCCCGCTCGTCCGCCACCGTGGGGCGGGCCGAGGGGTGCTCCTCCGTCTGCCAGGCCGTCGTGATCTCGGTCCTGATCCGGGCACGCAACGTGGCGGACTCCCGGGGGGTCAAGGACGGATCGAGGCGGTCCAGAAGCCTCTCGGCGATGGCCCGTTGTTTCTCGAGAATGGTGCGGCGGGTCGCCTCGGTGGGGTGGGCCGTGAAAACCGGCTCGACCAGCGCATCGTCGAACAACCGCACGGCCTCACCCGCAGACACTCCGCGGGCCACGAGGCCGGCAACGGCATCGGCCAGGGACCCGGATTGGGGAGGTCCGTCGCTCACCAGGTACTCCCGGCCCCGCCGGACCCGGTGGACCTGCTCGGCCAGGTTCACCACCTGGAAATAGGTCGAGAAGGCCCGGACGAGCTCCCGGGCCCGGTCGGGCTCCAGCCCGGCGAGTCTGGACGCGAGGGCCTGGCAGTCACGGCCGTCGGCCTCGCGGCGCCGAATGGCCTCCCCCCGGATCTCCTCCACCAGGCTGAACAGATCTTCGCCGCCCTGCTCCCTGATGACGTCGCCCACCAGGGCACCGAGCATGCCGACGTCCTGTCGGAGGGGTTCGTCCTTGGGGGGAAACGCCACGTCACGGGAAGATGGATTCATGAACCAACCTACTCCATGGACCGGCCTCGGAGTGAGGCGAAAGGGACGCGCCATGGCCGCGCCTCCGCTCCGGTCCCTACTTTCCACCGAATGCCACCGAATCGGAGGACTGATGAGACGTGTAGCCATCCTCGCAGCGACCCTTGCCCTCTCCACGCCCTCGGGAGCCTCCGGGCAGGACCAGTTCGGACGTGCCGTGTCCGTCGCTGAGGACGGGGCGGTCTACGTGGCAAAGCCCGGACCCAGCCGGGGGCCGGCCGGGGTGTTCGTGTACCGGCCCGCGACCGATGGATCCTGGGAACTGACGTCAACGCTCCAGCTGCCCGGCGCCGCCGAGTCGGGGCATTCTCTGAGTCCTTCGGTCGCGTCGGCGGGGAACCTGCTCCTGGTCGGTGCGGGCGATCCCGACGCCGTCCAGGGAGCCTATGCGTTCCAGTACGGCCAGGGTGGGTGGGCGGACATGGGCCCCCTGCCCTTCCGGCCGCCCCCTACGGCTCCCACGACCGGGGCCGTGGATTTCGCGGGGATCCTTCGCATCCTTCAGCCGCCTCCCCGGATCGTGGTGGTGGAGGGGCCCCTCGCCGCCATCAGCGGTCCGGCCCCGGGTCCAGGCAACGCCCGGATGGTGCGGGTCTACCGGATGGACGGGAGCGGCTGGGCTCAGGATGGTGAGATCAGGCCGCCCGAGGGGAACCGCGATCCCGCGTTCGGCAACGCACTGGCCGTGGCGAACGGCGCCGTTCTGGTGGGCTCCCCGGGTCTCGCACAGGGCGTGGTCTACCGCTTTTCCCGGCAAGGAGCCGTATGGACGGCCGACGGCCAGCTCTCCGTTGAGCCACAGACGACCGACTCGACCGCCACTCCCGAGCAGTTCGGCGCTGCCATCTCTGTTGGCGGAGGACGCATGTTGGTCGGGGCGCCCGGCGCGTCGAACCGGGCCGGCGCCGCCTATCTGTTCGATCTGTCGAGCCCCGACGACGACCCCGTCGCCTTCGGGCCCTGGACGGATGACGAGGGCCAGGGCTTCGGTGCCGCCGTCGCACTCCGCGGCGGCTCCGCATCCATCGGGGCTCCCGGCCCGGCGCCGGACGCGGAGGGGGGTGCACTCTACCTCTTTCAGCGCGATGCCGAGGGCTGGGACGTCACACCGAGAGCGCCAGCCCTCCGCTCGACGGCGCCCGGCGCAAGCCTCGGAGCCGCTGTGGCCATGGGCGCGGGGCTCGTCGTGGCCGGAGCGCCCGGTCTCGATGGAAGCGGCGGGGCGTGGGTCCTCAGGGTGGACGAATCCATGGCCGTCGTCGACCAGCAGGAGTTACGGCCCGCTTCGTCCCTCACCGCCCATGTAGGGGGGGAGGTCCGCTGCACCGAAGGGGACGCGGGGGGATTCGACTGCGAAGGGGTGGACCTCGTGTCGTTCGTGCCCCTGGAGTGGCTTGGGGGCGGGCCCGGCGAGCGGGTCAGCGACGTCTGGGGTTGGGCGGATCCCGAGACGGGTCGGGAATACGCCCTGGTCGGGCGAACGGGCGGGGCAGCCATCGTAGACGTGACCGATGCCGCCAATCCGACCCACGTCGGAACGGTGGGGGCCAACCCGAGTGGTGCGAGAGACCTGAAGGTCTACGCCGACCATCTCTTCTTCACCGGCGACGGCGCGGGGGAACACGGGCTCGTGGTGTTCGATCTCACTCGGCTCAGAGAGGGAGGGCCCTACCCGAAGGACTTCGATCCCGACGCCGTCTATGACGGCATCGCCAGCGCGCACAACCTGGTCATGGACACCCAGAGCGGGTACGCGTACCCGGTCGGAGCGAGCGGGGGCGGAGAAACCTGCGGGGGCGGCCTGCACGCCGTCGACGTACG
>JAHEKK010000245.1 GCA_024638395.1 Gemmatimonadota bacterium
ACTCCAATTGGGGCACCAGGAGAAGGGCCTCACCGTCCACGGGGATCCAGAAGCCCATGGGGCGCTCGTTCACGGAGAAGTGCCAGCCGGTGGCGTAGGCCACGTTGCCGGGAGCCAGGAGGAGGAGGCCGTCCAGGTCAACGGCTTCGGCGCGGGCTCGAAGCCGTTGTCGCACGCTTTCCCTGAAGGACGGCGGGATGGGCGTCAGCGAAGGGGTCGCGCCCCGGGGCGGCTTCACAGACGCGTGTCCTCCCAGGGCCCTACCGCCACGATCTCCGTTCCGACGCCCAGTTCGGCGCCCAGGGCCCGAAGATCCTCGAGTACCCCCGTTTCCAGGGGCACCCCCACCGCGGATTTCCGCGCCACCCGCCGGGCCTCCTGCTCGCCGGGAATGAGGACCTCGGCAAAACCCGGACGGAGAGCCCTCGACTTCACCATGGCCGCGAAGTCGTCCATCCGACGCCGGAATTCGCTCAAGGGCATGAACCACTCGATGTCGATGGCGGTCAGGGAGTGGCTCACATCGAGCCTACGTGGATCTGCGTAGGGCGTGAGCCCATATCCGCCGCCCGCGATAACGCCGGTCAAGACGTCGGTCATGAAGGCCAGCCCGTAGCCCTTGTAGGTCCCGATTCCCAGGAGGGCGCCGGCCATGGCCGCGTGTGGGTCATCCGTCTCCTCGCCTTCCGGAGTGAGCGCCCAGTCACGAGGCATGGAGAGACCGGCTTCCCCGTGCCAGCGCATCATGCCTTTTCCGGCGGTCGTCAAAGCGATGTCGAGGATGGCGTGGAATCCCAGGCCGGTCGGGGCGGCGATGCCCCACGGGTTCGTCCCGACGGCTCCCTCGCGAGCTCCCCAGGGAGCCATCTCGGGACCGGCATTGGTGTAGGCGACTCCAATACAGCCAGCGTCTGCCGCGAGGGCGGCGTGGACGGCGCTGGACCCGAAGTGGGTGGAGTCCCTGACCACGACCTGGCCGACGCCACAGACCTTCGCCTTCTGGATGGCCAGATTCATGGCCCGGTTGGCCGCCACGGTACCGATGCCGTTGTGGGCGTTGACCAGGGCCAGAGCCGGGCTCTCCTTGACGATTTCCCAGTCGGCTGCCGGATCGACTTCGCCCTGGCTGATTCGTTCCCGGTATTTTCTGAGCCGCTTGACCCCTTGGCCGTGGCCGGGGTGGAAGCGGAGCTCGGAGAAGAGGAGGGCCCCTCCGAAGATCTCCGCGTCTTCCCGCCCGAGCCCCATCGCCTCCAGGGTGTCGACCACGAACCGGTGGAGGCTCTCCCGGGTGACGGCGGTAAGGGTGATCAAGGAAGGGGCCTCTCTTTCAGGGGAAGGGGTTCCGGGCCGCTTGGGACATTGGACAGTGGAGGTCGAGGGTTCAGGCTTCCCAATCCAACAGTCGAACGAGGTTGGTTCCCGGCGCGTCGAAGCTGCCGAGCTGCCCACCCGGTGCGGTCATGAGCACGGCGACACCGGGTCCGTACCCCGCCCGGGGACCGTCGGTGGACGCGACCACTCCAATGGCCCGGGCCCCGCGGAGATATCCATGGTTGTGTCGGCTGTCCGTGTCCTCCATGGCAACGATGTCGCCGAGACGCAGTTGGTCCAGGCCCAACTCGGCCATGAGCGCCCGGTCCGTGGACTGGATGTGCAAGCTCCCGCCTTCGGACGTGAGCCCGAGTCCGGCACCGACCAGATGGGCCGGGACGCGGGCCGTGACGCCGAACGACACCCGCCCCTCTTCCTCTTGTACGGGGAGCGCAGCCAGGAGGCCCGGTGAGATCCCCTTCAGCGTCACCTCGGGATGACGAGTCAAGCGAAGCCCCGTGCCCTCCGCACGAATGAGTACCTGGTCCCCTACGGCCATCAGAGAGCGTGCCGCGGTGGGGATGTGGACGATGACCTGCTCCGAGAACCGTCCCGATTTTCCCGTCACGACGCCCGTGGTTCCCGCTGCCGACCCCGTCATCACCCGGGCCGGGTTTCCCACGCACGCGAACACGTTCAATCCCCGGTTCTTGTCGTCATCGGCTTGATGGATGCTGACCCCGGGATGGATGCAGTCCGCCGCCCAACCAAAGGCCCGGTCTCCCACGGAGACGTTGTACACGATCCCGCCGTACGTGGGGAGGAGGTAGGGCGTGCCGTCGGACGCGAGGCGGTACGGCTCCGAGGGAAGACCGGGAAAACGGGGGTGGGCGACCGTACCGGCCACCGAGACGGCGACCAGATCCGTGTGATTGGTGGCGAGCCCGCCAGGTTTCATGCGACCTCCCGAATGCCCAGCGTACGGGCGATGTTGGCGTCCGGGTCGATGTGGAAGTCCAGGACCTCGGCAGGCCCGGTGACCAGGGTCAGGATGCCGGGCCCGTGGCCGGTCATGACCGAGTCCCCGTGGATACACAGGCAGATGGCGACCCAGCCTGTCCGGTAGGAGCGTCCGAACCGGTGATCCACATCCCGGATGCCGATGACGTCTCCCAGGCGCATCCGGTCGATTCCGAGCTCGGCCATCAACGCCCGATCCCCGGACATCAGGTCCTGGTCCACGAACTCGGCGTTCAGCTCGGCCCCGGATCCCATAATGCGTGGCGGCAGTTCCATGACCACGGGGCAGCTCAGTCTCCCGTTCTCAATCCGTAGGCCCAGGGCCACGGCGAGGGCGGGGCTGGTCTTCTTGAACTCGACCGCCTCATGGCTTTCCAGCTTGAGTCCTCGCCCTCGGGTCCGGATCTGGATGGTGTCGCCAACGGTCAAGGACTCGAGCACGTCCGGAGGAAAATCCACCAGCAATCGTGCGTGCTCTCCCGTGACGACGCCTTTGGCGCCACGGGCCAGTCCGGTCACTACCGTGGCTTCGTTCCCGATGCATGTCAGGTAGTGGAGAGCGTAGTCCTCCTTGTCGTCCGGGTGAGCGATGGAGACGCCGGGCTCGACGTGGTCGCCCGCCCAGCCGAAAGCCCGGTCTCCGACCCTCGCGCTATAGCTGATCCCGTGCATCCCGGGCAGGATCCGGCCCCGCCCGTCGGGGTCGTGGACATACCCTCCGCGCCGAAGGGCGGGCTGGCTCACCTGCCCCGTGACCGCCATCTCGACCAGGTCGTCGAAGTTCCATCGAAGCCCTTCTTGCATGGTTCTCCGGGGTTCCGTGGGCGACGTCCTGGGGAGTGCTCCGGGTGCCGCGCGGCGGGCCTTTGGCTTGCTTGACACCCCTGCGGGCAGGGGGCACGTTGGCCCGTCACATTGTCGACAACATACAGACTACCGGGGCTGGTGCGGGTCGGCAAACTGCATTCCCCGTGAATCCCCAAGGGCCGAATCCATGGGCTACCGCGCGTTCCTCGAACGGATGGGCGAGGTAAACGACCTACTCTGCGCCGAGTCGGTTCTCAGTTGGGACGCGAGAACGATGATGCCTTCCGGAGGTGCGGACACCCGGGCGAAGCAGCTCGCGACGCTCACCGTGCTCGCACGTGAGCACCTGGTGGCGGATGAGACCCGCCGTCTGCTGGAACGGGCCGAGGCGGAAACCGCCAAGCTCCCGGAAGACAGCGTCGAACGGACCATGTGCGCCCAGGTCCGGGAGGCCATCGAGTACCACCTCCGGATTCCGGCGGCGTTGGTCCACCGACGCGCCGAGGTGGGCTCGAAGGGTCAGCATGTCTGGGCGAAGGCGCGGGCGGAGAGCGACTTCGCCTCGTTCGTCCCGGTGCTGGAACAGACCATTGCCCTGAATCAGGAGATGGCCGAACACATCGGCTATGAGGAGCATCCGTATGACGCCCTCATGTTCCGCTTCGAGCCGGGGGAGACGGTGCGTTCCCTTCAGCCGTTGTTCGCAGCGCTGCGCGAAGGGCTCCAGCCCCTCGTGCGGGCCATCGGCGAGAAGGAACCCCCCAGGGTCGATTTCCTCCAGCGTCCGTTTCCTGTTGACCGGCAGCTGGAGTTCGCCCTGAAGATGGCCGGGAAGCTGGGGTACGACACCGGGCGGGGGCGCCTGGATCTCACCGTGCACCCGTTCGAGATCTCCTTCACCCGGAACGACGTCCGTATCACGACCCGGGTGAACGACGAGTGGATGCCCAAGAGCCTTTTCGGAACCCTCCACGAGACCGGGCACGCGCTGTATGAGCAGTACTGCGATCCAGCCTACACCCGTACCCCCTTCGCCACGGATCTGGTCGGTCTGTACGCCGTGGGAGGGGTGAGCTTCGGAGCCCATGAGAGCCAGTCCCGGCTGTTCGAAAACCATGTGGGGAGGAGCCGGGAGTTCTGGGAGCTCAATTACGGCGAGCTGCATGCCACCTTCCCGGAGCAACTCGCGGGTATCGATACGGAGACTTTCTGGCGGGCTGTGAATCGCGTGGAGCCGGGCCTTGTACGGGTAGAGTCCGACGAGTTGACGTATGACTTCCACATCATGCTCCGGGTGGAGATCGAAGCCGCCCTGATCGATGGCAGCCTCGGTGTTTCGGAGTTGCCCGAAGCGTGGAACGCGAAGGTGAAGGAATATCTGGGTCTGGACGTGCCCAACGACCGATTGGGCGTGCTCCAGGACGTGCACTGGTCGTCGGGACAGATCGGAACCTTCTGCAACTACACGATCGGGAACGTCATGGCGGGTCAGCTCTTCCACACCGCCACACAAGACGACCTGATCAGAGACGGTTTGGCCAAGGCGGACTACCGGCCCCTTCGCGAATGGATGACCGAGCACGTGCATCGCCATGGCCGCAGGTACACCCGGGACCAGCTACTCGAAAACGCCACAGGCAAGGCCCTGGACCCGCAGTACTACATCGAGCACCTGACCCGGAAGTACACCGACATCTACGGGGTCTGAGCCACAATGCACACAGGTCCGAGCCGCCTAGCCCGACGCGTGAAGCTGAGGGACGCCCATATCGTGACCCGGATGCTGGACGTGGCGTCGGGCCTCCCTGACGTGATCAAGCTGGGGAGGGGCGACCCGGATCTCGCGACGCCCGACCACATCATCCGGGCAGGCCAGGAGGCTCTGGCGTCCGGGGCGACCCACTACACCCATCCCCTGGGGCTGCCGGAGCTCCGCCGAGCCATCGCAGACAACATCGCGGCTCACGGGGGTGCCTCTTACGCCCCGGAGAACATCGTGGTCACGCCCGGTGGTCAGCAGGCCATGTTCATCATCGCGCTAGGGCTTCTGGATCCGGGAGACGAGTTGCTGGTTCCCTGTCCCGGATACAACCCCTATCTCCAGGCGGCCGAGCTCACTGATGCCAAGGTCGTGGAGATCAGGATGACGATGGACACGAATTTCACCCTGACGGCCGACATGATTCGGCAGCATGTCTCGCCCCGCTCCAAGGTCCTCATCCTCATCAACCCCGGGAACCCCACGGGGACCGTCATCCCTCCCGATGAGGTGGCTCGGATCTGCGAGGTCGCCAGGGAACACGACCTTATCGTCGTGTCCGACGAGATCTACGCCCGGATCACGTACGATGGGCATCGGGCCCAACCCGTGGCCGCCCTTCCCGGCATGGCCGAGCGCACGTTCACTCTCTCGGGCGTCTCGAAGGCCTACGCCATGACAGGCTGGAGGGTGGGGTACTTTGCCGGCCCCCCCGACCTCGTTCCGGCGCTGGGGGAGATCCACCATGCCTTCGCGATCTCACCTCGGCTGTCGGCCAGCACGCC
>JAHEKK010000246.1 GCA_024638395.1 Gemmatimonadota bacterium
GATCCCGGAGCCCCTGCGGGACATCCTGGGCTCCTACGGGGGGTGGCTGGGATCCCAGGTCCTCGCGGACCCGGTGAGTTACGCCGGCGTGGTGTGGCAAAACGGCGAGCAACTCGTGGCCGGTCTGTATGACGCCCTGGTGCCGGCCGGATCCGCCATACCCCTGCTCGCCCCTGCCCTGGGCGTCCTCATTGGCCTGGCTGTCGTCCGGGGGCTTCCCGGGACCTGGCGGCTGAGCCCCATCTGCGTTCTCTATCCCCTGGGACACGCGGCGATCCTCCTCGTCTGGCCGTACCGGTCGGTGCGACTCCTGGCGCCCCTCATCCCGTTTATCGTGTTGATGGCCGCCGTAGGGGCGAAATCGGCGCTGCGAGGGGCCCTGAGCCGACCTCGTCTGCGGACCGCGTTCGCGGGGGTTGTGGCCATCGCGGTCCTGCAGCTGGTGGCAGCCTCCGCCTGGACGCTCGCGACGGGAAGGCACCTGGCCGGATACGAGATCCGGGCGCGAACCCTCGTACGCGCCGTGGAGGCCATCGAGGCCACCACCCCGACCGACGCCGTGATCGGCGCACCCGAGCTCTGGGCCGCCCTGCACCTCCACACCGGGCGACTGGCGGCGCCGAGTGCCCGCTTCCTGCCCCTCGCACCACCGGGTGAGTCCGGCGGCACGCCTCGCCAGCAGGTCGAACTGTGGGGACTCGCCGGTATCGACCACCTTCTCGTCGAGCACGGGGGGAGGGTCCACGGCCCGGCCCTCGACGCGGTGGAGGAGCAGTGCGGGGCGGAAGCGATCCGTCTCCTGGCTTCCTTCCCAGGCCCGGGCTATCTGGTTCGCCTTCAGCTGCCGGAGGACTGCTCGCCGAGGGGCTGATTGGGGGAACGTCGGGGGGCGACCGATCCTACGGGGCATCGCGGCAGGGTCTCCCACGCCCGGTGGTCTCGGGCCCTTCTGGACACATCCATGAAAGCTCTCATCACGGGCGGCGCCGGATTCATCGGCTCGCACCTGGCAAGGCGTCTCGTCGCGCGCGGCGACTCCGTGGTCGTCCTCGACGACTTGTCGACGGGCGCCGTGGCCAATCTCCGTGACCTGCGCTCCTCGGGTCTTCTGGATTTCCACGTGGGATCCGTGGCTGACCGACCTCTCGTCACGGAGCTCATGGACGACTGCGAGGTCACCTTCCACCTGGCGGCCGCCGTCGGTGTGCGCCTGATCGTGGAACAGCCCGTCCACACGATCCAGACCAACGTCCACGGTACACAGGTCGTTCTGGAGGCCGCCGCGAAGAAGCGGAAGGCCGTGGTCGTGGCCTCCACGTCGGAGGTCTACGGCAAGAGCCACGACCTCCCCTTCAGAGAGACCGCAGACATCACCCTCGGATCGACTACGAACTCCAGGTGGGCCTACGCATGCTCCAAGGCACTCGACGAATGGCTGGCGCTGGCCTATTGGCGCGAACGAAAGGTACCGACGATCATCTGCCGCTTCTTCAACACCGTGGGACCGGGCCAGAGCGGGCGGTACGGCATGGTGCTGCCCAACTTCGCTCGGCAGGCCCTCGCAGGCGATCCCATCACCGTCTTCGGGAGCGGCGAGCAGAGCCGGTGCTTCGGTCACGTGTACGACACCGTCGAAGCTCTTCTCCGTTTGGTCGAGACCCCGGAAGCCGTGGGCGAAGTCGTCAACGTCGGCTCGACGGAGGAAGTCTCCATCTACGAGCTCGCGGTTCGAGTGCGCGAAGCCGCTTCCAGCAGCTCAGAGATCGCCTTCGTGTCCTATCAAGAGGCATATCAGGAAGGCTTCGAGGACATGCAGCGCCGCGTGCCGGACGTCACCAAGCTCCAAACCCTGACAGGATTCCATCCGTCGATCCCCCTCTCCACCATCGTCGGTGACGTGTTGGCGGATCAGGAAGCCCGGATGGCGGAGAGGGGCACCGTGCCGGCCGTCAGCCCCGGCCCGGCGAGGGCGCGTCCTTCGGTACGCCTGGACGCTCTTGCACGCGCGTCGGCCTGAGGGACCCCTGCCCTAGCCCGGTAGCATTCTGCCCAACGGGCGGCCACCGACGACGTGCATGTGCAGGTGGTACACCTCCTGGCCACCGTCGTCGCCGCAATTCACGATCAGCCTGAACCCGTCGTCGGCCACGCCTTCCTTCCGGGCGATCTGTGCAGCGACGGTGAACATGCGGCCCAGGGCGGCCTCGTGTGAGGTCGACACCTCCCGCACCGATGGGATGGGGTCGTTGGGCACCACCAGCACGTGGGTCGGCGCTTGGGGGTTCACGTCGCGAAATGCCGTCACCAGATCGTCGGAATACACGATGTCAGCCGGGATTTCACGGCGTACGATCTTGCCGAAGATCGTGTCTTGTTCCTTGTGTTCCTGGTTCATCTCGCCTCCCGGGTCGGTTCCGGTCGCGGTTCTGGGTCATTGCCAAGGCGTGAGCGCATCGCCTGATTGGACTGCGTTCAAGCTGACCTGCCTCGGGAAGCCGCGCGAGGCCCCCGCTACCCCCGACCGATTTCCGGAGACCCATGCCGGCCCCACCGCCCTCGAGCCCCCCGCAGTGGCCCAGCGAACCCGAGGTTTTGACGGCCCACGCCCATTCTCGAACCGACCCCTACTATTGGATCAGGAACCGGGAGGATCCACGGGTCACCCCTCTCCTGGAGGCCGAAAACGAGTGGCTCACGCAGGTCGCCGACCGGTGGCCCGTGTCTCCAGACGAGCTCTACCGGGAGATCCGTGCCCGGATCCAGGAAGAAGACGACTCGGTTCCGTACCGGATCAAGGACTACTGGTACCGGACCCGGTTCAAGGAGGGTGGCGAGTACCCCGTCTTCCTTCGCCGGCCCCGGGACCCCGACGCCGAGGAGGAAGTGGTCCTCGACATCAACGAACTCGCCAGAGACAAGACCTATTGTGACGTGGCCGGCCTGTACGTGTCGGAACGGCAGGACCGCCTGGCCTATGCGGTAGACTTCCAGGGAAGGCGCCTCTACGACCTCTGTATCCGGGACCTGACCTCCGGCGACGATCTCCCCGACCGCCTGTCCGGAATCAGTGGGGCTGCCTGCTGGGCCGGTGACGATGACGTCCTCTTCTACGTCCGCCAGGACCCGGAGACCCTTCGCCCCCACCAGCTATTCCGCCACCGGCTGGGCACACCCCAGGACGAAGACGAGTTGGTCCTCGAGGAGGATGACCCTGCATTCCACCTCACGGTCTTTCGCACGAAGTCCCGGCGGTACGTCATGGCGGCCTCGTTCCAGACTCTGACGACGGAGTTCCGGGCCCTGAAGGCTGATACGCCGGGGGACGACTTCCAGTGCGTCCTGCCCCGTGAGCGGGGTCACGAGTATCAGGTCGACCATTTCGAAGACCACTTCTACATCCGCACCAACCTCCACGCCTCGAACTTCCGCCTTGTCCGCGCCCCCGTAGCAACGCCGAGCCCTGAGCACTGGGAGGAGATCCTACCCCACAGGCCGGACGTGATGCTGCAGGGCTTCGAGATCTTCAAGGACTACCTGGTCGCCGTCGAACGAAGCCAAGCACTGACCGCATTCCGGGTGATGCCATGGGACGAGGGACAGGACCACCTGGTGGAGTTCCCCGAGGAAGCCTACGCGGCCTATCGAGGGATGAATCCGGAGTTCGACTCCACCCTTTTCCGTTTCGGCTACACCAGCCTCACCACCCCCCACTCCGTCTACGACTACGACCTCGAGACCCGCGACCGCACGCTCCTGAAACGCCGGCCGGTCCTCGGCGACTTCGACCCGGACCGGTACGTCACCCGCCGGCTCTGGGCCGTAGCCCGGGACGGAGCGAGGATCCCCATCTCGGTGGTGGCAAAGAAGGACCGCGCAGGCACACCCGGCCCCGTTCTCCTCTACGGCTACGGGGCATACGGAATCGATTCGGATCCCGTCTTCCAGATCTCCAACCTCAGCTTGCTGGACCGTGGATTCGCGTACGCAATCGCCCACGTCCGCGGTGGGGAGGAAATGGGACGAGCCTGGTACGAGGCGGGACGCATGGAATCGAAGACGAATTCCTTCCACGACTTCATCGACGCCGGTGAGTTCTTGCGGACGGAAGGGTGGGCGTCCCGCTTGTACGCGATCGGCGGAAGCGCGGGAGGGCTTCTGGTCGGCGCCGCCATGAACATGCGCCCCGACCTCTTCCATGGCGTGGTGGCCATCGTCCCCTTCGTGGACGTCGTGACGACGATGCTGGACCCCTCTATTCCGCTGACGACCGGTGAATACGATGAGTGGGGGGACCCGGCCGTCGAGACGCACTACCGGACCATGCTCTCCTATTCCCCCTACGACAACGTGGGGGCCCAGCGATACCCTCACGTCCTGGTCACGTCGGGGCTCCACGACTCCCAGGTCCAGTATTGGGAACCGACCAAATGGGTGGCGAAGCTCCGCGAGACCCGAACCGACGACGGACTCACTCTCCTGAGGACGAACCTCGAGGCCGGCCACGGCGGAGCCTCCGGCCGTTTCGAGTCCTTGAAGGAACGTGCGATTGAATACGCGTTCGTCCTCGGGGTTGAGGCCGAAGCCTCGAAGCGTGCGACCTAGGAACCGGGCTCAGGCGCTCTGCAGGAGCCGCTCCGAGTACCAGCGAATCCACTGGTTGGAGACGCCGAAGGCCGAAGCGCGGCGGGTAATCGCCCGGACGTCCCGGCGGGTGATCTTCACTTCCCCGGTGAGAACGTCCGGGTTTGCGCGGCTCAGGGCGAGGGTCCGAAGGCCGAAGAACAGCGGCAGCAAGCAGAACAGCCGGATGCGAACGTGGTGCCTGGGGATCGCCGTCACATAGGCCTCTGCAGATTCGAAGTGGCCTTCCGCCTTGGTCACCAGGCAGTGGAGCACATGGAGCGCGGCGCTCTGCCGCCCCGGCTCAAAGAGCTCTTCCGCGCCGACGCCACGGGGAAGGAAGGCCCGGGGCACGAAGATCCAGCCTCGATCACGATCCGTGCTGAGGCCCCTGATCACGTTGACCGTTTGGAGGGCCAGGCCGAATTCCCTCCCGAGCGCCATACGCCGGTCCATCTGGCTTCTGAGGGCGGGCGAAGCGAGAGCGAACAGGTCGGTGAGGAGGTAGCCGACGCGCCCGGCCACCTCGTGCATGTAGTCATCCAGATCCTGTTCCGTTTCGAATACGGGTCCCCGGTCGACCCAATGGGCCATCCCCAGGGTCGAATCACCGGCGTGATGGACAATCACGTTTCGGGCCTCAGGGGAGAGCTTCCTCAGTCCGGCCACGATCTGACCCACGTGGCGAACCGCCTCCAGATCAGGGATCGGGTCACCCCCGGCCCCGACCCCCTCTTCCAGCTCCCGCAAGTCCGCCTCGTCGTGGAGGATGCGGTGCCAGAGTTCCAGAAGTCGGGTCTTGGCGCCTTTGCCCATCACCGTGTTGTCCTCCAGGTAGTCCGATACCCGGAGCACCAGATACGCGACCCGGACCTGTCGCCTGAGGTCGTTGGGCAGGAGCTCGATCCCCAACGCAAAGGTCCGGCTAGTCGCTCTGAGGAGCTGGCTCAGATCCATGGATGGATCGGCTTGGTCGGCGTCATGGTTCGACAACACGGTGATGGGCAAAGGCGCCAAGACCCGACTTCTGGAACTCTGGCACCGCATCCTCCACG
>JAHEKK010000247.1:0-522 GCA_024638395.1 Gemmatimonadota bacterium
GATGGCGGCGCCGGGGACCATGTACTCCCAAAAGGAGCTCTGCCCTCCCCTGTCGATGGCCTCGAGGCGGGCCGCAGTGATGGGCTCGCTGGGGACCCTGAAGGGCAGCTTGTGAATGACCAGGCCTCGGAGGGGACGGCCGGGCACGTCGACCCCCTCCCAGAACGACGACGTACCGAGGAGTACCCCTCTGCCGTCCCTTGCGAACGCCTGCAGGAGGGAAGAACGGTCGCCTTCACCCTGGACGAACAAGGGCCAGCGGCCTTCTGCCCCCGACTCCCTCAGATGGCGGGCGACATCCCGGAGGGCCCCGAAGGAGGTGAACAACGCGAACAGTCCTCCGTCGGAGGCTTCGGCCGTCTCCAGAACGACCGCTGCCGTGGCGCGGTGAAACTCGGCCCGTTCGTGGCTGGCGGCCGGGTCGGGGAGGTCGGTCGGAACCACCAAGCGGGTCTGCGTCGCGAAGTCGAAGGGCGAGGGCACGCTGCCGGCGGCCATCTCGGCTACACCGATTCTCGCCGA
>JAHEKK010000247.1:532-5669 GCA_024638395.1 Gemmatimonadota bacterium
GATGGCTTCGGTGACCTCGGGAGGGTCCAGGTCCGCGTCCTCCACGGGGAGGGCCGCCCCCGGCTCCGGTCCCGCGGGCGGCGACGTCCCCAACAACCCTGTGCCGGACAGGCCCCCGGGCCCGGAACCGTGCACCGTCCTGGGGGACACCGCTTCCACGTCCTGGCTGACGGGTTCCGGGACTGGATCGCCCTCGACCCAGAAGACGGCGCGTCCCGGGGCAGCTGGACTCTGCCCTTCGAGGAGTCCCAATCGCGAACGGAGGTATCGGAAATTCCCGTGGGTCGACATGGTGGCGGACGTCAGTACGGCCGCCTCGACCCGCTGAAACAGGTGTTCCCGGAGGACGGGACCCAGGTTCACCGGAGCGGCGGCAATGACCACGTTGCTGGCCCTCCGGCCCTCCCCTCCGCGGCTCAGCTCCAGCCACCGGACCAGGGTTTCGTCGGCCTCTTCGGGAAGGAGCCCCAGTCGCAAGGCATGGGCGGCGCTGTCGAGGCGCCGCTCGGTCCCAGCCACGTCCAGGAGACGGCCCTCAACGGAAGCCCCCAGCTCCTCCTCCACCTCCAGGCGCTCGCGGATGCCCGCAAGGGCCCGCCGGCACTCGGCCAGGCGAATCAGCACCGCTTCCAGGCGAGAGCGGATGGCCGTCCCTTCCGCCGGTTCCAGCCCCGTCGCGGGGCCGAGGCGGATTCCCTCTCCGCCGGACCGCTCTTCGATCCAGGGAGTGAGGAGATCGAAGAGGAGGGAGAGCTCGGAGCGTAGTGCGTCCACGGCCGGGCGCACCTTCCCCTCGAGCCGCTCCCGAACGGGCCCCAGTCCTTCCACCCGGGAGACGGCCAGACCCTCGTCGAGAGAGGTCAGAATGCCCTTGCCGCCCCTGTCCAGCCGGGCCAATAGCCGGAACACCCCGGCCCGGGTGATGCGGGCCCCCAGATGGGGTGTCGCCGCGTCTTCCAGATGGTGGGCCTCGTCGAAGATCACCCGCTGGTAGGCCGGCAGCACCGCCGGGTCCCGGGTATTGGCTGAGGCAATGCGCACCGCCAGGTCGGAAAAGAACAGGCTGTGGTTCACGACGACGATGTCGGCCCCAGCGGCCGTCCTGCGGGACCGCTGGTAGAAGCAGTCCTGGAAATGGGGGCACTTCGCCCGCAGGCATGCGTCGGTCTCGCTCCTGGCCTCCTCCCACAGCTCACCGGAAGGCACGAAGGGCAGATCCGAGAGGGAGCCGTCCTCCGTGCGGTCGAGCCAGTCCAGGAGAGCTGAAATCTCCTTCGACCGGTCGTCCGGGAAGAGGGTCGGGGCGGACTCGGCCGCCAGGCGGGCCCTCCGGATGGACACGTAGTTGCCCCTGCCCTTGACCAGCGCCCATTTGAGGCGCGCTCCGACGGCCCCCTCGGCCAGGGAGATGTCCTTCTCCACCAACTGCTCCTGGAGGTTGATGGTGTTGGTGGAGATGATGGTCCGCTCTCCGTTCTGCAGCGCCCACTGGGCCGCAGGAAGGAGGTAGGCCAGGGATTTCCCGGTTCCGGTGCCCGCTTCGACCAGGCCCACGCCGCCTTCGTTGAACCGGGCCCCCACGAAGCGGAGCATCTCCCTCTGCCCCGTCCGGTCTTCGTAGCCCGGGACGCCGGAGAAAGGCCCCCCCGGGGCCAGGGCCGCCGCCAGGGTGTCCAGATCCAGGAGCACGAGGCGCTTGGGCTCCGGGGGCTCGACCACGACATAGAGGCGGTCCGCGCCGTTGGTGACGATGGCGGTGCCCAGCCCCTCGTCATACAGCCTGGCGGCAACAGCCAGGTCGGCGTCCGAGGGTTCCAGGTGTCCGGAGGGGTGGTTGTGGATCATGACCCCCCCGGCTTCGGCATCCCTCGCCACGGCCAGAACGGCCCCGTAGTTGCCTCGGGCCACGGCCCGGGCGTTCACCACCTCCCGGTCGCCCGTGACGTCCGCCAGGAAGGACACCTCCCGTCCCCCGGCCCGCGCCACCTCTTCCTGGATGGTCCGGGCCGACTCCGGGGAGAGCCGGAGGGGTAGGGTCACGTCTTGAGCGTCTTCTTCTTCGCCGCGGGAAACAGGACGTTGTTCAGGATCAACCGGTACCCCGGCGAATTGGGATGGAGCTCGAGGTCGGTGGGCGGATCGCCGATCTGGTGCTCCGGGTCCTCCGGGTCGTGGCCCCCGTAGTAGGTCCACGTTCCTTCGCCCAGGTTTCCGTGGATGTACTTCGCCCAGGCTCCCTCATTCGCCAGCTGGACGACGCCGGGCTTCAGCCGGTCGACCCGGAAGGAGGTGGTGAGGCCGTAGAAGTCAGGCAGCACGGATTCGTGGTTCTGCGTCAGCATCGCGGGCACAGGGTCGAACTTCGCCGAGAAATCAAACAAGGTGAAGGCACCCAAGTTCTTTCTCCACGGCGTGTTGACCTGATGGCCGTCGATATCCGAAAACGCGTTGATGGACGGAGCAACCTGCACTTCGGCCCCGTCGAAGGCCATGGCTCGGCTCCAGTCCACCTTGGAATTGGCATCGGGGTCCGGGGGGGTTCCATCGGAGTAGGCCGCGGCCACGTCCACGGCGCCCGCCGCCAGCGCCACCTCGAGGGTCTCCGGCGCCGAGCACATGGCGAAGAGGAAGCCGCCCCCGTCCACGTAGTCACGGATGCGCAGCGCCACGGCCTTCTTCAGCTCCGGCACGTTGGCGAAGCCCAGCTCCCGGGCCACCTCCTCGTTGCGGGCCACCTCCTCCTCCAACCAGGGGGCGCCGGCGTAGGTGATGTAGAACTTCGAATACTGGCCCGTGAAGTCTTCGTGGTGGAGGTGGATCCACTCGTAGTCCGAGAGGTCGCCTTCCACCACTTCCGGATCCCATATCGTCTCGTAGGGGATTTCGGCGTAGTCGAGAGCCATGGTGACCGCGTCGTCCCACGGTGTGCTGTTGGGGGGCGTGTAGATGGCGACCTTCGTCGCCTTTTCGAGGATCACCGCCTCCATGTTGGAACTGGCCACCGTACCCCGGATCCGCGCTTCGTCGGCGGGACCGACGGGGCTATAGCTGACACCCATCAGGGCGGCGCGGCGCCGCGTCCCTTCCGTGTCCGGAAGAAGAAACGCGCCGCCCTGGAAGTTCAGGAGCCACTCGGCCCTGCCCCCCTGTTCCAGAACGGAGTAGGTGAGACCATAGGCCTTCAGGTGGTTGGCCTGGGTCCGGTCCATGGGGACCAGCAGCAACTGGGCCCGGGCGTCCGAGACGTGGCAGGCCAGCAGCACCGCCGCCAGGGCGGTGGCCGCGAGATACGGCCGCTTCATGAGCCGGCTCCCTGGATGCGTCGAAGTTCCCGCCGGGCGTCGGGCACGACGGGGCTGGAGGGATGATCGAGGATGAGGGCCTCCAAAATCCGCACCGCCTCGGTTTCACCGCCCGGGGCCTCGGAGAGGGTCCGGGCAAGGCGAAGGGCAGCGGCGGGCATCTCGGGTGATCCGGCGTGATCCGTGAGGATCCTCCGGCGAAGGGCCTGGCTGTCCCGAGGCCGCCCGCCCCGGTCGGCGGCACGCGCACCGAGGGCAAGCAGCGCCGGCCGATCGTCCAGGGGAACCGCCTCCACGCCCCCGATGATCAGGTCGATGGATTCGTCCAGGGCCCCCCGGTGGTTCAGGACGGCCGCCTGTGCGGCCACCGCGGCCCCGGGGGCGCTCAGACGGCTGAGGAGGAGCGTCAGCTGGATCACTTCGGTTGCATGGGCTGGGTCCAGCTCCGGAACGGAGGTCCTCAGGGCCTGGATTCCCTCGCCGATGGCGCCGCTCTCCAACAGGAGATAGGCCCGTTCCAGGGAGGCTCCGGGTCCTTCGATCCCCTCCAGCACCTCCATGGCGGTGGCCCGATCCCCCTGCCCCAGTAGCCGGGCGGCCACCGCGGCAGACAGGTCATCCAGGTCGGCCGCCTCCGGATATTCGCCACGGAAAGCCGCCAGGGCCTCCAGGACCGTCTCGGGCTCGTGGGTGGACACCTGAACCCTCAGCTCCCGGCTCCAGGCCTCCTGGCGCTCCCCAGACGAGGGAGCGTAGGACGTCCTCACGCGTTGCAGGGCCTCGTAGGCCGCAAGCGAGTCCCCTGCTTGTAGAGCCGCCTCCGCCAAACGCTCGTCGGTGCTTCGCCCTTCGACAGGGTCGTCGACCCGCCGGCGAAGGCTCTGATAGGCCCAAAGGGCGCTCTTGGGGCGCTTCAGATCCTCCGCCTTCCGCGCGAAGCCGTTGAGAAAACCCTTGGCCTCCCGGTCCTCCAGACGCCCTGTGGCGTCTTCGGCGAGGCGTTGTGCTTCCTCGTCGAGGCCGGCCCGGAGGGCGAGCTCGGAGCCCACTTCCAGGCGGGCGACGGAGGTGGGGGCCGCCCCCAGGTCCTGAACGATCAGTGCGGTGACGGCCTCGGCGTCGTCGAGCTCGTCGATCCTCCGGAACACCGCCTGGGTCTGGGCCCGGTCCTGCCCCAGAGCCCGGGCCCAGGCCCGGGCGCCCTCGTCCGTGCGACCATCGGCCACGTGGAGGTCTCCCAGCTCGATCAGCAGAATCGGCGAGTCCTGATGCGCCTCGAGACCCAAGCCTACCAGCTCGATTGCGGCGTCGGAACCCACTTTCTCCCGATAGATCCTGGCGCCTTCGCGGTACGGGTCCGGGGATCCAGGGTCGGCGCGGACCCATTCGTCGATGGCGTCGGCAAGGCCGGCGACCGAATCCACTTCCGCCAGGATGCGCACCTTCAGGAATCGTACCGGCGCGTTCCCCGCATCCGCCTCCAGATGAGTGTCCACGACGGGCAACAGCCCCGGGAGCGTTCCCCTCGACCGAAGGACACGTTCCAGGGCGAACACCGCGCTCGACGACGAAGGCTGCCGCGCCAGCAGGTCCCTGAGTGTGGCCTCGGCGCCCTCCAGATTTCCCTCGGCCTCCAGGGAAGACGCTTCCCGGAGC
The DNA here is from genome assembly GCA_024638395.1 of Gemmatimonadota bacterium. Taxonomy (GTDB): domain Bacteria; phylum Gemmatimonadota; class Gemmatimonadetes; order Longimicrobiales; family Gaopeijiaceae; genus JAHEKK01. The sequence goes on from JAHEKK010000247.1 coordinate 5,491, forward strand.
ATGCGACCTTCCAGCCGGGGATCGGGTCGGGTCTGGGCCAGAACCGGCGCGGCGGCAAGGAGAACCGCCAGGCCACAGGGGGCCATGAGCCGCTTCACCATCAGAGCTCCAGCCCCGGTCCGTCGGAACCTGGGCCGTTCGGGGGCCCCGTGTCGGACCGGTTGAGGCGCTGGAAGTAC
>JAHEKK010000248.1 GCA_024638395.1 Gemmatimonadota bacterium
GCCGTTCACGATGGCGCGGCCTCCGATCCCGAGCGCCGTGGCGCCGACGAGGACAAGGCCCACGTCACGCAGACTGATGCGACCCACTTCCTCGGCGGGGATCGCCTCGGTCAATCCGCTCACTTCTTCGAGGATGACCTTCACCTCGTCCTCGGCCGTCGTGAACGTGAACGCGATGTACACGGCGAGAAGGAAGAGGAGGATCCCGCCCTCGCCGCGGGTGAGTTGGAGATCGAGGACGAGGGGGTACACCACGATCGTGAGCACGATCATGATGGGCACCTCCCGCGCGATCACCCGCTCCGCGACGTCGAGAGGTTGGATCAAAGCGGTCAGACCCAGGATCAGCCCGATGTTCGCCAGGTTCGAGCCCAGGACGTTCCCGATCAGGAGGCTTCCCTGGCCATCGAACGTGGCGAATACGCAGACCACCAACTCGGGTGCTGAAGTCCCCAGCGAGACCAGAGTAAGTCCGACCACCATGGGGCTGATGCCCATCGTGGAAGCCATGCGAGCGGCCCCCCGCACCAGCCACTCCGCGCCGAAATAGAGGGCCCCGAACCCGCCGAGCAGGAGTAGCAGGTTGGCGAGGAGGCCCGTCAACCACGCCTCCGGTTCGTCCAGGACATGATCTCGGAAAGGCTCCTCGTGTTCACCACGTTGTGGGCTTCCAACCAACCCCTCCGAGCCTGATCAACGGCATTCTGGACGTTGTCGAGCCGCGCGATCGAGTGGGCGTCCGAGGTGACAACGACGTTAACTCCCCGTTCGTTGCATTGCCAAAGTCCCTGCCAGTCCAGGTCCAGGCGTCTCGGACTTCCGTTTACCTCGATGGCCACGTCCAGTGCCCGGGCCGCGTCGAGGATGGCGTCCACGTCGACGGGGTACCCCAACCTCCGCCCGAGCTTCCTGCCGGTGGGGTGGCCGAGAACGTGCACGGCGGGATTCTCCATGGCCCGGATGATCCGCCGGGTCATGGTCGCTCGATCCTGCTCGAAAGCCGAGTGCACGGAAGCCACGACGACGTCCAGGGACATCAGGGTCTCGTCGTCCATGTCGAGGGTGCCGTCGGGAAGGATGTCCACCTCGATCCCTGTGAGCACACGGATATCGGGGTACTGGTCCTGCACGTGACCGATCTCGTCCCTCTGTTCCGCGAGGGCCCCGGCGTCCAGCCCGGACACGGCCCCGGTGGACGGAGAATGGTCGGTGATGGCCACGTATTCGTAGCCCCTCTCCCGTGCGGCTTTCACCATGCGTTCCAGCGTGGCCGCGCCGTCGCTCCAGGTGGTATGGAGGTGGAGGTCCCCCCGTACGTCGTCCTGTGCGACCAGGCGGGGGACGCCCCGAGTGCGGATGCGCCGAATCGTGTCCGAATCGACACGGAGCTCCGGAGGAACGGTGGGAAGGTCGAGAGCTTCGTACATCTCCGTCACATCCGTGATCCTGAACCCGTCTCCGTGGGTCAGGCCCAGGGGCGTGAGGGCCAACCCCTGGCGGGCAGCCTCGTTCCCCAGGGCTTCCAGGTAGGCCGGGGGGCCCGTCAGATGGTGACCCACCGCTTCAAGCTGTCCCTCGCCCACCGAGGTTATCCGGACGGAGGGTCCCGAGGTCGACGATACGGACACCGGATTGGCACCCCGGGGCTCGCTGGCGTCGAGGGCGCTCCCGGCCAGGAGGTCCCAGACGTGGCCCGGGTTGCCGGCGACCACGACGTCCACGACGGCGACAGTCTCGGTTCGACGCGCCGCCTCCCCTGCGGCGGTCCAGCGTACGCCTCCCTTCGCCAGCACCGACGCCACTTCCGCCTGGGCTCGATCCGCGACCGGGAGAAGCGCGCGGTCCTGGAGCTGGGATCTGGCCGCCAACCCCCGGCGGATCCTGGCGACGACCCCCGGCCCGAAACCGTCCAGGGCGAGGATCCCTCGACCCCCCAGGGCCGCTTCCAGCTCCGAGACGGTTTCGATCCCCAGGTCCCGTCGCAGGGTCCGGGCGCGGGTCGCCCCGACGCCCTCGAGTCGCATGACTTCGAGCAGGCCCCCCGGGATGCGTGCCCTGTGGTCGTCGAGTCGCTTGGAGGTCCCCGACTGGATGAGCTCTTCCAGGAATCCAGCCAGGCCCTTGCCGATTCCGGGCACATCGGTCAGGTCCATGCCCCCTTGGACCATGTCGGCGACAGGATGCTCGAAGCGTCGAAGGGCGGTCGCGGCGCCCTTGTAGTGTGCCACGCGGTGGGTGTCCCGACCCTCGAGAGCCATGTAGTCCGCCAGCTCCGTCAGGGCAGCGGCCAGTTGGGCATTGGTCACGCCCGGCCGGACGACCCCAGGAGCTTGTTCAAGCCTCCTTCGTCCAGCACCTGCACGCCCAGGGATCTCGCCTTCGCCAACTTGGAACCGGGGCTATCGCCGGCTATGACGTAGTCGGTTTTGGCGCTCACCGATCCCGTCACCCTGGCTCCCCGCTCCTGGAGCAGTTCCTTGAGCTCGTCCCGTGTGTAGCCGTCGAGGGTCCCGGTGAGAACGAACACCTTCCCTGCGAGTGGGCTTCCGCCCTCGGCCACCGGGGGTGGCAAGATGAACTCGAACCCCCGGTCCTCGAGGTGGTCGATGGCTTCGGAGACTCGCGGGTCGTCGAGGAACGTCCGGATGGCGGCGGACATCTTCGGCCCCACTCCGTGGACCGCTTCCAGCTCTTCCTCCGTGGCGCGGCGGATGCCTTCGAAGTCTCTGAAATGGGCGGCCAGATCCCTGGCGACCGTGACCCCTACCTCGGGTATGCCGAGGCCCGTGAGAAACCGGGCCAACTCCACGTTCCGCCGCCGCTGGATGGCCGAAATCAGATTCCGGGCCGAGAGCTCGCCGAATCCCTCCAGAGAGGTGAGTTGGTCCTCCCGGAGGTCGAACAGGTCCGCCAGCTCCTTCACGAGCCCCAGGTTGACGAAGAGCGTCGCCGTCTCCTCCCCGAGCCCTTCGATGTCCATGGCGTGACGGGACCCGAAGTGAACGAGCCGGCCCTTGAGCTGGGCTGCGCACCCGAAGTGGTTCGGGCAAACCGTGAAGGGCCCCCTTTCCACCGGCGGCGTGCCGCACGACGGACAGGACTCCGGCATGGAAAAGGCCTCCCCGCGCTCGCGTCCCTCTTCGGGGACTCTCTCCACGACCTGAGGGATCACGTCCCCGGCCCGCTGTATCCGGACGAGGTCGCCTTCCCGCACGTCCTTCCGCAGCAGCTCCTCCCGGTTGTGGAGCGACGCCCTGGATACGGTGACGCCCCCTACTTCGACCGGTCGGAGAAGGGCCACGGGCGTCAGGACACCGGTGCGACCGACGGAGACGAAGATCTTGTCGATCCGCGTGACCTCCTTGCGCGGCTCGAACTTGAAGGCCATCGCCCACCGGGGGTGGTGGGACGTGCTCCCGAGACGTCGACGGGGGGCGAGGGCGTTCAGCTTGATCACGATACCGTCGATCTCGTAGTCCAGATCGTCGCGGTCCCGGTCGTAGGCGCGATGGAAGGCGGCGATGCCGTCGACATCCCTCACCACCTCGAAGCGGTCCGGAACCAGGAATCCCCAGTCGGAGAGGGCACGGATACCCTCGGCGTCCGTCTCGAGCTCGGCGCCCTCCAGGGCAAGCACGTCGTACGCGATGACCGTCAGAGGCCGCGAGGCGGTGATCCGTGAGTCCAGTTGCCGCAAAGCTCCCGACGTGGCGTTCCGGGGGTTCTGATAGGGTTCGTCTCCTGCCATGATCCTGGCCTCGTTGAGGGCCTCGAAGGCGCTCAGGTACATGAGGGCTTCACCCCGCAGGGAGAGTAGGGTGGGGATCGGCCGTTTCTCCTCGCGCAGCCGCAAGGGTACGGAGCGAATGGTCCTCACGTTCTCCGTTACGTCCTCACCCACGACGCCGTTGCCGCGCGTGACCCCACGCGAGAGGATGCCCTGCTCGTACACCAGCTCGATGGACGCGCCGTCCAGCTTGGGCTCGACCACGTATTCTCTGACGACCTCGTCTCCCAAAGCCCTCTCCAGTCGCTCGTCGAACCGCCGGACGGCGTCCAGCTCCTGGGATGAATCGAGCGAGAGCATGGGCACGACGTGGGCGACGGACGGCAGACCGTCCCGCGGCTCTGCCCCGACCCGCTGCGTGGGCGAGTCGTCCCGAAGGAGCTCGGGGAATTCCGCCTCCAGCGCCTGGAGGCGGCGGAAGAGGTCGTCATACGCAGCGTCTGATATGCGAGGCGCCGCCTCCACGTAGTAGAGGTGGTTGTGCAGCCGCAGTTCCTCACTCAGGGCTTCGATCTCACGGGACGCGGCGGCCCTCGGGTCGCCGGTGTCGATGCCTGCCGTCGGGTCTGGGATGGTCATGGGCGACACGGTATACCGTGAAGATTCCTTCGGGAAGATCTGCGGGGCGGCGCGGGGCTGGCAGGGAGGGAACGAGGGGCATCAAGGTACGCACCCCGTGCGGTGGCCACGGGGGCGGCTGTACATTGCGGGCGCATCCCCCGGCAACGCCCGGTGCGCCGGCCGGGTACCCTCCCGGACGATCGGACCGCAGTGTTCCCGGAAGCGGAGGCTATTGAATGAAGTTCCTCTTGGACAGCAAGTCCATTCTCCCACTTTGGATCGCCCTGGCGATGGCGATTCCCGCTGGCCTATCGGCGCAGATGGACGTCACCACTCTTCGCGCCGCCGACGAGGGTGACGGCCCCCACCAGCGTCTGATCCTGAGAGGGGCCACCATCATCGATGGTACGGGCGCCCCTCCCATGGGGCCCGTAGACATCGTTATCGAGGGCGACCGGATCGCGGACATCCAGGCCGTGGGGTTCCCCGGTGTTCCCATCGACGAGGATCGGCGTCCCGACGGCGCCACCCGCGAGTTGGACATGACCGGCATGTACATCATGCCGGGCTTCGTCGACATGCACGCCCACACCGGGGGTGGCGGGAAGGCTCCCCAGGCCGAGTACACCTACAAGCTCTGGATGGGGCACGGCATCACCACGTCTCGTGGCGTCGGCCACGGCCCCATGATGTGGGCCCTTCAGGAGAAGGCCCTGGCAGAGCGCAACGAGATCGTTGCGCCCCGCATGTTCACCTACGCGCGTCCCGGTGAAGCTTGGGAGCAGGGGCCCGTGGATACCCCGGAGAAGGCCCGCGAGTGGGTTCGCTGGGCCGCCGAGGTGGATGTCGAGGGAGCCAAGATCGACGGCCTGAAGCTCACGGCCCTGGATCCGGACATCATGGAGGCCGTGATCGATGAGGCCCACCAGTTCGGCCTGGGCACCGTGGCCCATCTGGCCCAGACGGGCGTGGCCCGGATGACGGCGCTGGACGCGGCGGAAGTGGGCCTCGACATGATGACGCACTACTACGGCCTGATGGAGTCCATGCTCACGGACTACAGCATTCAGGACTGGCCGTTGGACTACAACTACCAGGACGAGCAACACCGGTTCGGCAACGTCGCCCGCCTGTGGAGCCAGTCAGCCGAGCCCGGGTCGGAACAGTGGAACGCTCTGATCGATCGGCTGCTGGAGCTCGACTTCGGCATCGACCCCACGATGACCATCTACGAGGCCAGCCGCGACGTGGACCGGTTCCGGGACGCGAACTACCACGATGAGTACACGCTGCCGACCCAGTGGGACTTCTACACGCC
>JAHEKK010000249.1 GCA_024638395.1 Gemmatimonadota bacterium
GATCTCGATTCGCTGCGTCGCCTCGACGATCCCGTTGGCCACGTCGTCGCAACGGGTGATCCCGCCAAAGATGTTGAAGAGGATGACTTTGACGTTGGGGTCGGAGGTGATGATCTCGAGGGCGGCGACCACCTTGTCCGGATTCGAGGAGCCCCCGATGTCCAGGAAGTTCGCGGGCTCCCCGCCGTAGTACTTCACCAGATCCATGGTGGCCATGGCCAGGCCGGCGCCGTTCACGCAACAGCCCACCGAGCCGTCCAGCTTGACGAAGGACAACCCTGCCTCTCGAGCCCTGGTCTCCGCCCAGGGTTCAGCGCCCGTGTCTCGCATTTCTTCCAGTTCCGGGTGCCGGAAGAGCTCGTTGTCATCGATGCTGACCTTTGCGTCGATCGCCTTCACCTTGCCGTCGGGGGTCGTGATCAGCGGATTGATCTCCGCAAGTGACGCCCCGTTGGCCGTGAAGGCATCGTAGAGCTGTGTCATGATTCGACTGGCCTGCTTCACCAGCCCCTTCTCCTCATAGAGCGCCGTCGCCAGACGGTATGCCTGATGGGGCAGAAGGCCGTATCGGGGGTCGACTCTGAGCTTGAGGATGGCGTCGGGGTTGGTCCGGGCGACCTCCTCGATGTCCACGCCTCCCTCCGCCGAGACCATGAACATCGGACACTGGTGTTCTCGATCCACCAGGACTCCCACGTAGGCTTCGGTGTCGATGTCCTCGGCGTGAGTCACGAGAACCTTCTCCACCGTGAGGCTCCGGATCTCCATCCCGAGAATATTCGACGCGTGCTCGCCCGCTTCTTCTGGCGATCTGGCGAGCTTGACGCCTCCCGCTTTCCCCCGCCCTCCGCTGTGCACCTGGGCCTTCACGACCACGTTGCCGCCGTAGGACGCGGCGATGGAGCTGGCTTCCTCCGGTGTCCTTGCCACTTCGCCCGGGGGGACAGGGATGCCGGATCCCCTGAACAATTCCTTTGCCTGATACTCGTGTAGATCCATGGGCTGTGCGGGTCTTTCCGTCTTCGGGATGTGTGTTCGCGGGGGGAGCCAGGGGCTCAGTTTGACATGTGCGCCTTGTTTTTACCAGTCGGGATTGCCCGGAGGCGATAGCGGCGGCTCAGCGCTGGTGTTGAGGCCTTCCAGGACGGCGCGCAGGCGCTCCAAGGCCGCCCCGAAGCCTGCCCAGTCCCCCTCCCGAAGGGCCTCTTCGGCCGCATTCAGGAGTTCGAGGGCGTCTTCTGACACGACCAGCTCGCCCGCCCCACCTCCCTCAGGGGGAGCCAGTGCCGCAGAACGGCCTCCGCTGAGAGCGGCCAGGGCCCCGGCCAGGGTCTCCTCCATGGCCACGCGGGTTCCGTCGGAGACGACGAATCTCCGCAGCTCGGGGATGGCGTCTTCTTCGGCGGCGAGGAAGACGGGCTCCATGTAGAGAATGCGCTCACCCACGGGGATGAGATGGAGGTGGCCCGTCCAGACCTGACTCCCCCCCTGGCGCCACAGGGAGAACTGCTGGGAGATGATGGGATCCTGCTCGATCAGCGCCTCGACCTGTCTGGGTCCCGGCACGCCGTCTTCAATTCGGTACTCGAACAGGCGCAATTGACCGTACATGCCGGGATCGCTCCGTGCGATGAGCGTCGCCGTCAGATTCTGCAGCCCCACGGGGACGAAGACCGTGGAGAGAAGGAACTCCGGCTCCTCTGAGCCGGGCAGGCGGTACCACGCGTACTCGGGCCTGTATTCCACCGAGGACGTCCCCCGCCCCGTCTCCTGGGGTGTCGTCCAGACGTCCTCCTGCCCGTGGAACTGGGCCGGGGTCTCCTGATGGTACGTCTGGAGCACGTTGGCCTGGACCGTGAGAAGGCTCTTGGGATAGCGGAGGTGGTTGCGAAGATCCTCGTCCAGGGATTCAAGGGGCTGGAAGACGCCCGGGAAGACTTGGGCGTAGGCAGCGAGAACCGGGTCTTCATCGTCCACGACGTAGAAGCCGACGGCGCCGGTAACCGCATCGACGGTCACCTTCACGCTGGCCCTCAGATAGTTGACCTCTCGCCGGAACGACACGGTGAAGCGCGAGCTCAGCGGGTAGTGTGCCGACGTCGTGAAGCCGTCCAGGATCCAAACCACGCGGCCCTCGTGGATGGTGGCCTGGGGACCCTCGAGGAAGGTCAGGAACGGGGCGATCCGCCGAACACGGCTCTCGATCCCCCGGTAGATGACGAATTGACTGCCTGGGCCGATCTCCGAGGAGAAGAAGAGGTTGGGATCTTGAAAGCCCCATGCGAGAAGGAGGCGCAGAGCCCGTGAGCCGAGGGAAATCCCCCGGGGCACATCAACCCCCGCCTCACCCGGGGACCCGTCGGGGGCCAGGAACTGGTCGGGACCCGGTGTCACCACGGCGTATTGCTGATCCGCCACGCCGAAGAATACCCCCGGGTGGCTGAGGGAGATCTCCTCAGGTGCCGATTCGGCTCCGGTGGCCTCGGGGGGGATGGAGGCGAGGAACATCTCGGGACGGCCCTCGGACGTGGCCTGAGTGGCCGATGCCATTACCGCCCCGACCCCCTGCACGAAGCGCTCCCTCAGGTGGAGGTTCTGCCAGTTCGGGTTCTCGATGCCCCGGGGATCCAGTTCGCGGACTGAAACAGCCACCGGGCTCACGCCGGAAGGGCCCTCGTATCGGTCAATGGTGACGCTGGAGAAACGGTAGTACCGGAATCTGGCCTCCAGGCTCTGGAACGTCGCCAGCAGGGCGTCCTGGTTCCACGTGGGGACACCGGCCAGTTGATCCGAAGCCCGTTCCCAGTCCACGGCGGCCTCCACCTGATAGGGAAAGGGGGCCCGCTCGAGCCCATCCAGTCCGAAGCCCCGGCGGGTGGCTTCCAGATTCCACGCGATGAAAGGGCTTTCCCGATCGAGCTCGTTGGGGTCCACCTCGAATCTCTGGATCAGCGATGGGAAGACCTGCCCCAGAACGATTCCGCCGGCGACAACGATCCCCAGGGCGGCCATCGCCGGGCCCACGCGGCCGCGCCGGCCGGACCACAACACGGTCCCCGCCGCGACTACACACCCCAGGGACAGTCCGGCGAGGCCGGGAAGGCGCGCGTGCTCATCGACGTACCCGAAGATTCCGCTGACCCTGGAGGATCCGTCGATGAGAAGGCCGTATCGCGTGAGCCAGAACTGAACGGCCAGCACCCCGAGGAAGGCCGCGAGTACCGTCGCGAGGTGCCTCAGGGCGCCGGGGTCGGTAGAGAGGCGGCCTCTCTGGACCGCTACGGCACCCGTGGTGGCGTACCCCACCATGCACATGAAGAACAGAAGGAAGACCAGCACCAGTGCGAAGGCGGTCAGGGCCTCCGCAAGGGGCAGGAGGAAGTTGTAGAAGCTGAGATCATGCCCCAGGACCGGATCAGTCGCTCCCCAGGAGCCTGCTCTCAGATACAGGAGGGCCCTAAGCCCTATTCCGTTGGGGGCGGAGAAGCCGAACCAGAGTCCGAGCAGAGCTGCGACGCCGGTCGTGATCCAGGTGACGTACCGAGGCGGAATCTGCTCGACGAACTCGAGATTCCCGAATTTGCGACGGATCCGGAGCCTTCCCAGGCTCGCCGCCACCCCCCTCAGGTTGGCGAACACCAGAACGCCCGCGACCGAGCCCATGATCAGGACGGCAACGGTCCGCAGCCAGAACAGCTTCCAGAAGACTGCGCTGAACCCGACGGAGCGGAACCACAACACTTCTGCAATGGCCCCGGCCAGAACCCGGCCTCCAGCCAGGATAAAGGCGAGGAGAATCCCCACCACCAGGAGGACCCGGCCTACGGGCCGCGGGCGGGGAGCCTCAGACATCGACCCCTTGGGTGCGGAGCCAGGATTCCATCGTATCCCGGATCTCGTTCAGTCGGGATTCGGTCTTGGCCTCGAAGCGCGCCACGATGACCGGCTGTGTGTTGGAAGCGCGGAGCAGACCCCACCCGTCGCCGAAGAGTACGCGGGCTCCGTCCACGTCGATGACGTCGTACTCCTGCTTGAAGTGTGCTTGAGCACGCCGAATGAGGTCGAACTTCGTTTCCTCGGAGACTCCGATTCGCAACTCGGGCGTCGACACGAACCGGGGAAGCTCCGCGACCATCTGAGCGAGCGATTGATCGGAGCGGGCGATCATGTCGATGAGCCGACACGCGTCGTACAGGGCGTCATCGAACCCCAGATACTCGTCGGCGAAACAGATATGGCCCGAGAGCTCACCGGCCAACGGGGCGCCGATCTCCTTCATCTTCTCCTTGATGAGAGAGTGACCGGTCTTCCACATGACGGCCTTGCCCCCCGCCTTCTCGAACTCCTCGGGGAGGACCTGAGAGCACTTCACGTCGAACACCAGGGATTGGCCGGGTCCCTTCCGCTTGAGGACGTCGAGGCCGAAGAGGAGGAGCAGGACATCACCGCGGATGATGTTGCCTTCGCCGTCCACGGCCCCCAGACGGTCGGCGTCTCCGTCGAAACCGATACCCACTTCCGCCCCGGTGTCGCGTACCGTGTCGATGAGATCCACCACGTACTCGTCCACCGTCGGATCGGGATGGTGATTGGGGAACGTACCGTCGGACTCGCAGTAGAGGGGCACCACCTCGACGCCCAGCGCCTCCAGGAGTTCCACGGCGACGACGGCACCCGTTCCGTTGCCGCAGTCCACGACGGCCTTGACCCGTCGAGGGAGGTCGAACCGGCCGACGATATCCTCCACATAGGGAGGGAGGAGGTTAAGGGTTTCGAGCCCCCCCTCTGACGCTCCGGCAACGTAGTCGTCTTCGGCGATGCGGTCCCGCAGCGCGAGGATGGCATCACCGTACAGGGGGGCCCTGCCCATGGTCATCTTGATCCCGTTGTACTCCGCGGGATTGTGAGAGCCCGTGATCTGGATACAACCATCGGCCCCGAGCTCGAACTCGCTCCAGTAGGTGACGGGCGTGGGTACGGTGCCGATGTGGCTCACCCTGCATCCGGTGCTTCGGAGACCCCGTATCAAGCTACCGGCCAGGGAGGGCGAAGAAGGACGGTTGTCCTGGCCGACTGATACGTGAGCCCCGGAGCCGTACCGCTCCACGAGCGCCGACCCGTAGGCCCGGCCCACCCGCTCCGCGATCGACTCATCCAGATCCTCGCCGACGATGCCGCGGATGTCGTATTGGCGGAAGATGTGGCTGTGGAGTTCCATGTCTCTCCGTCTCCAGGGGGGCCCCGGCGGGCCCCGATGATCAAAGGGTGTCCAGTGGACTCTAACGGCCGACCGCTCGGTGGCCGAGGGTTGCCGCATCCCGCCGTTCGGCGTGGCGTCCCGTCATCGCTGCGGTTTTACCCAGTGCCCACTCCCGACCGGTCCCGCCGTCCCTCTCGGCGTAGGACCGGTACGGCTGTCCAGCCCACGCCGTGTGACAATGTGTCCGCCCTTGGCGGGGGGAACGGGCGTCAGGGGAGCGCCGCCGACTCGACCACCATCTGGCGCAGGCCCTCGACTGACGCGGAGGCCAGGTCCAGCGTAGCTCCCGGGAACACGCCGGTCAGAAGAATCAGCCCAACGGCGGCAATGAGCGCAACCCTGAGAGACAGGGGTGTGAAGATCTCCATTTCACTCCCCTCGGGGGCCTCCCGCA
>JAHEKK010000250.1 GCA_024638395.1 Gemmatimonadota bacterium
GGGGGTGGAGTCGCGCTCTCCGAAATGGATCCGGGCTCGCTGGAGAGCAGGCATCACGGGGGCGTATTTCTATGCGGCGAGCTCCTGGACGCCTTCGGGCCCATCGGAGGCCACAACTTCCAGTGGGCATGGTCGACGGGCCGGGCAGCCGGCCTCGGCGCGGCAGCTCACCTGACGTAGCCGTCAAGACGATGACCTGCCGGGCCCTTGGCCGGTGGTCCGAGCGGTCCCCATCCGCGGGCCCTATCTTGCCTCTTCGACCTTGCACCCGAGCCCGGATGAATCGTGAGGCAGGGACCCCTCTACCGACTACGGAGCATGAGTCTCCCGGCCTTGTGCCTCCTCGCGGGGTGCGTGCCGGCCGACCCCGCACCGGGCGAAGAAGCCGGGGCCCCCGGCGACCTTCCGGTCGAGATCGAGTACATCGGCCACGCCGCCTTTCTCGTACGGTCCCCTGGCGGCACCGAAGTCCTGCTTGACCCCTACGCCTCGAAGGTCTGGATCGGCTACGACTTTCCCCCGGGCGTCCACCCCGACGCGGTGGCCATCACCCATCCCCACTACGACCACGACGCCGGCCGCTACCGGGGCGCTCCGTTCCCATGGCCCGACGCCGTGGTAGTGGACGGGCCCGGAACGGTGGAGGTCGGCGATGTCACCATCACGGGAATCGAGGGAAAGCACGCAGATCCGTACGGGATGGAGTTCGGGCAGCTGAACACCATCATGGTCCTGGAGGTGGCCGGCATCCGGTTGGCGCACGTCGGAGACAACGGACCTCTGTCCGCCGCGGCATTGTCAGGGATCGGAGACGTGGACGTTCTGATGATGCCCATGGATTCCGCCTATCACATTCTCTCGCCCGCGGAAACCGCGGAGATGCGACGCGTGATATCCCACCGTGTGTTGATCCCTATGCACTACCGGCTGCCCGAACTGGAAGCGGAGGCCGACTCGCCGGAGGATCTGGGGCCCATCGATCCCGTGGTCGCACAAGAGCCCCGCGTGCGACGCCTGGACTCGAACGTCTGGACCGTGAGCGTTTCCACGCTCCCACCCGAGCCCCGGATCGTGGTCTTCCGGGCCTCCCCTTCCATTCCAGGGAGCCGCCGGTGACATGTTGCCCGGGTCGTCCAAAGCCTCACGACGGGATCAGATAGAACGCCTCTTGCCTGGGCCGGAAGAACCGCCACCCGTCCGCAGTGAGATGGGCGGGATCCTCCTGCATGACGTAGACCTCCTTGCCATCCCACTCCGGTACCGGAGTCTTGGTATTGAGCTCGATGGAGATGTAGGAACCCTCGACCAGCACGCGTGCCGCCGCATCCTCACTATCTGCGCTGCGGAAATCGATGCTGGGGCCTACACCATGGCCGTGATTGCCCAGGGGGTGGGAGTAGACCTGGGCCACGATCCCCTGCTGTTCCATTTCGGCCATCGTCCGCTGGTACGCTTCTCCGGCAGTCCTGCCGGGGCGAGAGGCGCGTAGCATGAGTGCATCCTGGAGGGCGTTGGTGTTGGCCATGGCCACCTTGAGCCCGTCGGGCGCATCGGTTTCACCGGGCAGCAGGACGTACGCCATCTTCTGCCAATCGCTGTCCAGACCCATGTAGGAGATCCCGAAGTCGATGTGAACCAGATCGCCGGGCTGAATGACCGTGGCCTCTTCGGCGACGGCCAGAAAACCCCGCGACCCGACCTCCTCCATGCCCCGCCGCTGGACACGGAGATCGGGCTGGAACCAGGTGGTGACGCCGTTCTCCCACATCGCGTCGTACATGAACCGCCTGACGTCTCCCACGGTGGTCAGGCCCGGCTCGATGACCTCGTCCGACAGCGCCCGCCGCGTGATGGCCTCGGTGAGGGCGACCAGGCGCTCGTAGTGCTCGAACTCCTCGGGAATCCGTGTTGCCAGGTACTCCTCGATCAATGGAGCCGCGCTGGTGAAACGGCGTTCCGCATCCGTACCCATGGCCTCAGCCAGGAACTGGTAGGAGTCGTGGGTGAGGCTGCGTGTCATGCCACGGGATCCGCCCGTCCCCAACCCGATCGCCTGGGGGCGGTGGGTATCGTACAGATCTTTCAGCACCTCCCCCGACGGAAGGGGATCCACCGGAGACTCGAAGAACCGCGCAACGGTCTCCTCCCAATACCCCGTGGCCGCCACGCTCCGGAGGCCCTGATCCCCGGCGTCTACAAACACGAAGATGTCCCGCCGCCCCGTGTAGGGTCTCGCGGGAGCTACATACTCGGTCAGGGGGTCGTCATGGAACTCCTCGTTCACGACGATCCACATGTCGATCCCGTGGCGCCGCATCATGGGCAGGAGCATGTCGTGTCGCTTGGTGAGCCAGTCTTCCCGGACCTCGATCTGCTCGGACCAGTCCAGGAGGCCGGCGTCAGGGGCGGTCGCTGGGTTCGCGTCTGTCGACGGGGGCGTGCCGCATGCGGCAAGGATGACGGTCAGTACGAGCGCTCTGGCGAGCAGCGATGGGGCGGCGCTCAATGGTGAGGTCACGTGTCGTGTCTACTCTCGATCAGGTTCTTGGGCGGGGACAGGTACGGAAGGCCCCCGGGGGCCAGAGCCAAAGATCAGCGTTGTGAGCGGGCCTGACGAGGTCAGGTGTCTATTCCCAACCGAGACCCACCGGAAGCACGGAAGGCAAGCTGGCCTTACTTTGCCACTCCCATGGCACCCTTGAAACCGAGGTCCCCGATGATGCCCAGGCGCGTGGCTGCGGCCCTTCTCTTCGTCGCCCTTCTCATCCCGCACACCACCTTCGCCCAGCAGTTCGGAGGCGCCCTCGCCGTCAGCGGCGATCACTTGCTGATCGGCGAAGCCGGCAACCAGACACTGTCGGGGATCGTCTACGTCTTCGCCCGGGTCGAAGGCGACTGGACCGAGGTCGAGCAGCTGAGCCTGACAGACGAGCTTCGCGCTCCCGACGGCTTCGGCCGGTCCCTGGCGGCGGGAGGCGACTGGCTTCTCGCGGGGGCACCCATCGAAGGGTCGGCCTATCTGTTCCGTCGAAGGAACGGCGGCACATGGGTCCAGGAGCAAGCTCTCGTCGGCCCGCAAGGAAGCCGTTTCGGCACCGCCGTGACCCTGTCCGGGAATCGGGCCATCGTCTCGGCCCCCCAGGACGGACCGGGAGTGCTGCACATCTTCGAACTGGGAGACGGCGGCCTCTGGTCGCCGGCGGCCGAGATCCGGTCCCCCGCCCCGGATGTCTCGGGCTTCGGACAATCTGTCGCTACGGACGGGACCCACCTCGTCGTCACCGCCGCTGGGCCCGGTCGAGGCGCCGATTCTCCCGTCTTCGCGTTCCGGATGGAGGGACTCGAGGCATTGGGCCCGCTCCAGGTGACGGAGCTTCCTGAGCGCAGCCAGTACGGATCCGCAGTGGCCGTACAAGACGGGGTGGCCTATGTAGGCGCCCCCGGCTTCGACAGTCGAGCCGGCGCCGTGTTCACGTTCGATCTCAACGACGGAGGGGCGGCATACCGTACCCGACTCGGACCCGTCTACGCGGACCCCGGTGCGGGGTTCGGCACCTCGATCACGCCGACCGATGCGACCCTGATCGTCGGCGCTCCCGGGACCCACCGAACCGGAGCCGTCTATGAGATCGGCATGGAAGGAGCCGCAGCCGGAGTGGTCCGGATTCTGACCAGCCCCGGGTTGCCCCAGGGGGCCTCGTTCGGCGCGCAGGTGGCGAGGGCGGGGGGTCTGGCAGTCGTCGGCGCAACGGGCATCGACGAGCGGGCGGGCTCAGCCATCGTATTCAACGGCGACTGGGACGAGCAGGGCTCTTTGATCAACCAGCCCAGAGGCTTCGCCTCCATCAAAGGAGACGAAATCCACTGTGTCGAAGGGCAAGCCGCCCTCTTCGACTGCAAGGACGTGAACATCACGGCCTTCGTGCCCATCGCGGAGATCGGCGGCGCCCGCGGGACCAGGGTCAACGACATCTGGGGCTGGACGGACCCGGAGTCGGGCATCGAGTACGCCATCGTGGGCCGCACCAACGGAACGTCGTTCGTCGACATCTCCGACCCCCACAATCCCGTATACGTTGGCGACCTGCCCGCTACGCCAGGCTCCCGCATCGCCATCTGGCGAGACATGAAGGTGTACCGGAACCACGTATACGTCGTGGCGGACGGCGCCGGTGAGCACGGGGTTCAGGTGCTGGACCTGACCGAGCTTCGCGCGTTCAGTGGTGAGCCGATCACTTTCGACGAGACGTTCCACTACGACGGGATTCACAGCGCCCACAACATCGTCATCAACGAGGAGACGGGGTTCGCCTACACCGTCGGCAACAGCGGTGGTGGCGAAACGTGCGGAGGCGGACTCCACATCCTGAACCTCTCCACCCCCTCACGCCCCGTTTTCGACGGGTGCTTCGCCGACCCCGAGACCGGCCGGCGGAGGACGGGATACTCCCACGATGCCCAGTGCGTCATCTACCAGGGTCCCGATGTAGAACACCAGGGTAGGGAGATCTGTTTCGGTTCCAACGAGACGGCACTCAGCATCGCCGACGTGACGGACAAAGCGGCCCCCAGGACCATCTCGTCGGCCAGCTACCCGAAGGTGGCCTACGCTCACCAGGGTTGGCTGACGGAAGACCACCGCTACTTCTACATGAACGACGAGGGTGACGAGCCCCAGGGTCTCGTGGAAGGCACACGTACGCTGGTCTGGGACGTGCAGGACCTGGACGACCCGATTCTCGTGACCGAGTACATCGCCGCAACCACGGCGACCGACCACAATCTGTACATCGTCGGCAACACGATGTACCAGTCGAACTACGACGCAGGGCTGCGAATCCTCGACATCACGGATCCGGAGAATCCGGTGGAAATCGGGTTCTTCGACACGTCTCCCTACGAGGGCGGGGCGTCCTGGAGCAACTACCCCTTCTTCGAGAGCGGCGTCATCGCCGTGACGGGAACGGGGGACGGGCTCTTCCTGCTCAAGAACGTGGCACGGAGGAACCTCATCCCCTGAGTTCGCGGGAAGTTGCTGCCCCCGCGCCCGACCTGAGCGTGGGGCCGGGGCCGGTCCCGCTGCGGATTTCTTCTTGTTCGAGCACCGCTTTGGCGATCCGCTTGGCGAAGTAGTAGATACGCTTCAGGCTTTCGATCAGAGTCGACTCCAGGCGGAACGTGGCAAGGCGGTTGGGGTCCTTCGAGGCCAGTCGAGCGGCAACCTGACCCTCGGCCCGTTCGACCAGACTCGCCACGTTTCCCTTCGCTTCGATGACCTCCATCGCCGCCCCCGGATGGCCCGCGGCAACGGCCGAGGCGGCCCGCTCCACGGCCCAGAAAGTCTTCTCGTGGAGCGATCTCAGGGCCGAGAGGGTCTCGGCAGAGACCCGGACGTCCTGTTCGCTGGCCTTCTTGGCGGCCTCGACGATGTTGGTCTCGATCAGGTCAGCGATGGCCTCGAGGTTGTTTACCACCGCCAGGTAGCTCTGGAGCTTCCGGGTATCCTGCGGCTTCATGCCGTCCCGGGTCAGGCGCCCGAGATAGGCCACGATGTCGCCGTAGAGGGCGTCCACGTCCTCGTCCATGGCAGCGACTCGATCCAACTCCTCCCGCTGCTCGTGGACGAGGGCAGGAGGTGCCGAGTGGACC
>JAHEKK010000251.1:0-3948 GCA_024638395.1 Gemmatimonadota bacterium
CCGAAGCGGGCCTCGGCAAGGTTGAAGGCCTCTCGGATGGGCATCGAGCGGTCCGCATCGCCGCCGCTGTCCGACGCGTCCGTCCACTGGGCCCTCCCATGCCGCAGGGCCACCTGGTCCGGCTCCATGCCCCACTCCGCCGCCACGGCTTGCTGTATCAGGTGCTTCATCTTGCGGGCCGCATCCAGGCAGGCGTTACCCAGCATGAACGTGACCCGGGACGAGTAGGCCCCGAGATCGATGGGCGTGAAGTCCGTGTCGGCGGCCAGGACCCGGATATGGTCCAGGGGGACGCCCAGTTCCTCCGCCACCACATAGGCCAGGGTGGAGTTGACCCCCTGCCCGATCTCCGATCCGCCTGAGAAGATGCTGACGCGACCGGACCGGTCCACCTGGAGCTGGATTCCGGACTGGGGCATCTCATTGGGGTAGATGGGGTAGTTGGTGCCCGAGATATACGTCGACCCCGCGACGCCAATGCCTTGTCCGACTGGGAGTTGGCGGAATTTGTCCTTCCAGCCCGAGGCGGTTTCTACGGCGGCGAGGCATTCCAGGAAACCGTTCGACGTGATCCTGAGCTCGTTCACGGTTCGGGTGTCGGACCCGATGTAGTTCCGACGCCTCAACTCGATGGGATCCAGCCCCGCCTTCTCGGCCAGCTTGTCCAACTGGACCTCGAAGGCGAAGCGTGGCTGGACCGATCCATGACCTCGCTTGGGGCCGCACGCCGGCTTGTTGGTGTAGGCCCGGGTGGAGTGGAACCGGTAGGCCGGCATGTGGTAGGGCGCAGTCAGGAGCTGGCCGGCGTAGTAGGTGGTCACCAGGCCGAACGACGCGTACGCGCCCCCGTCCAGGAGGATGTCGGCGTCCACCGCCGTGAGGCGCCCGTCGGCGTCGACTCCGGTCCGATAGGTCATGTAGAACGGGTGGCGCCCGCGGTGGGCGTAGAAGACCTCTTCCCGGGTGTAGAGGATCTTCACCGCTCGGCCCGTCATCATCGCCAGCTTCCCGACGCAGAACTCCAGGTCGAAGGGCTCCGATTTCCCGCCGAAGGCCCCGCCCACGGGGGGCTGGATGACCCTGACCCGGGCAGGATCCAGCTCCAGGACGCGGGCCAGTTCCCGGTGGAGGTAGTGAGGCACCTGGGTGGCGGACCAGACCGTGAGCTTGCCGCTCCCGTCCATCTGCCCGATGGCGCAGTGGGGCTCGATCGGCGTGTGGGTCGTCCCCTCGAAGAAGTAGTCGCCCTCCACGACGATATCCGACTCGGACAGGCCGCCTTCGACATCGCCGAAGGCCAGCTTGACGATCTTCGTGATATTGCCGTTATGACCCGGCTTCCTGGGCTCGTGTATGAAGGGCCCTTCCGTCGCCGCGACCGCATCCTGGGGCGTCAGGTACGCCGGGAGCTCCTCGTAGTCCACCTCGATCAGCTCGAGGGCTCTGTTGGCGGTCTCTTCGTCCACCGCGGCGACCGCCGCCACCCCATCTCCGATGTAGCGGACCCGGTCCAGGCAAAGGGGATACTCGTCGGGGGTCCAGGGGATGATGCCGTAGGTCGTCGGCATGTCCTTGCCCGTGATCACCGCGTGCACGCCGGCCAGTGCCAGGGCGTCCGAGGTCCGTATCCCCAGAATCCGGGCGTGGGGATGGGGTGAGCGGAGGATCTTACCGTGGAGCATCCCCGGGAGCTGGAGATCGTCGGTATAGTTGGCCTGGCCTGTGGCCTTCTCCAGCCCGTCGATCTTTCGGGCCCTCTTCCCGATTGCTTGAAAGCCGCTATCCATCAGTCGGACTGTCGGTTAGAGAATCCGCGGGAGGCTTCGATACCGGCCTCCATCCCTCTGTCGGTAGCGGCCGCCTTGCCGCGGCCGCCTCCACTGCCTCGTAGATCTTCTCGTATCCGGTGCACCGGCAGAGGTTCCCGGAGAGGGCCTCCTGGATCTCGGAGCGCGTGGGCGATCCGGCATGCTCCAGGAGGGCAACCGCGCTACACAGGATACCCGGGGTGCAGAACCCGCACTGGGCCGCGCCCCGAAGGTCGAACTCGTCCTGAAGCGGATGGGGTCCGTCGGGGCCGGCCAGGCCTTCCACCGTCCGAATCTCCTTGCCCTCCGCTTCCCAGACGGGGGTGAGGCAGGACAACGTGGCTCGCCCCTCCATGATCACGGTACATGCGCCGCAATCACCCTTGTCGCAGCCCTGCTTCGATCCGGTCAGTCCCAGTCCGTAGCGAAGGGCTTCGAGGAGGGTGTAGTGGGTGGGCACTCCGCAGCTGCGGAGGTCGCCGTTGACCCGCAAGCGAACCAGCCCGAATCCTGCCGGGTGGGTTCCACCTTCAACCGTAGGAGCGATAGGGTCCTCCCTCGCGGGGAGTGCCGGGCCGCCGCTGGCTGTAGCTCAGCGCGGCCGCCCGGAATTCTCGATACCCGTTGAAGATAAGCGCCGCAGGTTCTCGGGGCAGGGCGGGCGAACCCCCTGACGCTCCTGGACGATCCGGCCTCCTACTCGGATATGATGACCGGCAGCCTCATCTCCCGGAGTAGTTGGTTCAAGGCCTCGGCGTCTTGCCCGTAGAGGCGCTGGAACAGACCCCGGGCTCCTTCGAGGCGCTCCTGCAGCACCTGATGGACCTCACGTTGCTGCATCGTGGGTGGGAAGTCGGAGCTGGAGAAGCTCACGTCCTGGGACAGGGCGCTATAGCGTCCGTAGAGCTTCATGGGATTCCGGAACGCGTCTTCCCGGGCGCCGGTCAGGTAGATGTCGAAGAGGCGATCCTCGACTTCGATCGCCAGGCTCTCCAGACGTTCCGATTCAGCAACGACGGCCTGGAGCTGGTCGCCACCATCGTCCTCATCGGCCAGCCGTCTCTGGAGGTTGTCCAGTTGACTGCGGGTCCACTCCAGGTCGTTGATCATCTCCACCAGGTCGTCGATCTCGTCGCGAAGAACGAGTCCCAGCTCCACCTGCTCCGCCAGTTCCGCCACGGTCCCCGTGGCGTAGGGGTCCTTGAGCACCTCCACGGTCGTGGTCTGTTCCTCCTCACCCCGGATCAGCCGGATGGTGTAGGTGCCGGGGACCACCCGTGGCCCCACCTGGCCCCGGAACAGATCGAGGTCCCACGTCCGCAGCGGCCGCCACCCCTCCGGCCCCAGAGGAACCCAGTCCATGCCGGGCGGCGGGGTACGGAGACGAGGCTGCTTCGTCGGCTCGTGCCTCAAGTCCCACCAGATCCGGTTTACGCCTGGTTCCGCGGCCCCCCGCAGCGTCCGGACGGTGTCACCCGTGGGTCCTTCGATCTGGATGCTGACGGAGCCGCCGTCGCTGCCGAGCCAATACGACAGCGGCGCGCCGTTCTCCGGATTGCTCCCGGTGACGTGACTCCTCTCCGCCTTGATTCCCTGGACGGCGTTGAACCGGTAGGTAGGGCGCACCGGTAGAAGCTCGACGTCCGCGGCCATGGTCTCGGGGTCCAGCGCCCGGAGGGGGGACACGTCGTCCATGATGTAGAAGCCGCGGCCGTAGGTGCCGATCACCAGGTCGTCGAAACGTTCCTGGACCACGAGCCAATAGACGGGGGCCGGGGGCATGTCGAGACGGATCGACGACCAGGTGGCGCCGTCATCGAGGGACAACCAGGGTCCGTTGTCCGTTCCGGCGTAGAGCATGCCGGGCCTCTTCGGATCCTCTCGAACCACATGGACGAACGAGTGAGGCGTGGAGGGAATGCCACCCGATATCCGGACCCACGATTCGCCGAAGTCCGTCGTTTTGTAGATGTACGGCTCGAAGTCCGCCTGCTGATGGTTGTCCACCGCTACGTAGGCCGTACCCTCGGCGTAGCGGGAGGGCTCCACCATCGAAATGGTGGCCCACTCCGGCATGCCGGGCATGTTCGAGGCGACCTCCGTCCAGGACGCGCCGCCGTCTCTCGACACGTGGAGGAGG
>JAHEKK010000251.1:3958-5611 GCA_024638395.1 Gemmatimonadota bacterium
CGTCGTTGGAGCCGACCCAGAGTAGACCCTCCGCCAGAGGCGACTCGGCAATGGCGAAGAGGGTGGCTCCGTCGAACGTCATGAGGTTGTCGATGGCCACGCCACCCGAGGACTGCTGATGGCTCTTGTCGTTCTTCGTAAGGTCGGGGCTGACGATGTCCCACGAGTGGCCGCCGTCTCGGGTGACGTGTACGAACTGGCTCCCGACGTAGACGCGCTCGTGATCGTGGGGGCTGATGGTGATGGGGAAGGTCCAGTGCCAACGGAACCGCAGATCGGCCGGGGCCCAGCCGTATGCCGCCTCCGGCCAGACACGGACACTCCGGATCTGGCCGTTCCTGCGGTCATAGCGCTCCAGTCCGCCGTCGTAGCAGCCGGACCAGACGATGTTCGGATCGACGGGATCCGGAATCCCGAAACCCGATTCGCACCCCCCGACGCTCTCCCAGAGTCCCAGGGGAATGGCCCCCTGTCGTGAGTTCGAGGGACCCCGGTACGACCATCCGTCCTGGCGGTTGCCATATACGTTGTAGGGGATCTCGTCGTCCACGGCCACGTGGTACATCTGGGCGATGGGCAAGACGATCCGGTCGAAGGTGCGGCCCCGGTTGAGGCTGATGGTGAGGCCGCCGTCATCGGCCACCATGATCCGTTCCCGGTTCTGCGGATCGATCCAAATGTCGTGGGTGTCGCCGCCGCCCCGTGGGGGGTCCTCGACCAGGCTCCTGCCACCGTCGATCGACATGGAGAACCGTACCGACGCGAAATAGACGAGGTTGGGGTCCTCGGGATCTATGGCGAAGCGGGTGTAGTACGGAGCACGCTCGTTGATGGTGTGGTTCCTCAGCTGAAGCCTCCAGCTGTCGCCCCCATCGTCGGACCGGTAGAAGCCCGGACTATCCTCTTCGGTGAGCACGTAGACGACATTGGGATCGCTCCGGGACATCTGTACGGCGACCTTGCCGATGAACTGGTCCGCGTCCTCCGGGAGGCCCCGACCGGCATGGTCGAGGCGCATCCAGGTCTCCCCTCCATCGACAGAGCGCCAGACCCCGGAGTCGGGTCCGCCGGAATCGAGGCCCCAACTGTCGATCTGGATGTCCCAGAAGGACGCGAAGAGCACACGGGGGTTCGCCGGATCCAGGTCCAGGTCGATGCATCCGGCGTCCCGACTCACATGGAGGATCAGCTCCCAGGTCACGCCGCCGTCCGTAGTCCGATAGACACCACGCTCGTCCTGGGGGCCATAGGCATGTCCAAGGGCGCAGGCGTAGACGATGTTGGAGTTGGTCGGGTGGATCCGGATGCGGCCGATCCGCCCGGTGGCCTCGAGACCCATCCTGGTCCAGGTCTTTCCCGAGTCTGTAGACCGGTAGATGCCGTCCCCCATGGCGTGGGCCGGCCGAATCACGAACGTTTCGCCAGTGCCGGCCCAAAGGACGTTGGATTCGGAGGGCGCCATGGCCAGGGCCGAGACGGACGAGGCCTCCTGATCGTCGAAGATCGGCCGCCAGTTGACCCCTCCGTCCTCGGTTTTCCAGAGGCCTCCCGAAGCGGCGCCCACGTAAATGACGAGAGGATCCCCGGGCTCGCCGACGACGGCGATCGCCCGGTTCCCGTCGGGCCCGATGAACCGGTACCCGAGTCCCTGGA
>JAHEKK010000252.1:0-3630 GCA_024638395.1 Gemmatimonadota bacterium
ATCAATCTGGGACTCACTGGCCGGGCCTCTTGGCCGATGGCTCTCTCCAGGTACGCCATGGCGCTCTCACGAGAACGGAGGGGGACGCGCAGATTGCAGCGGAGCGTCGAGGGATGGTTGGGCAGCGGCAGGCTCCGTCCTGCCCTTTCCACCGTCCTGGCTCGTGCCCCGACCTTGTTCGGGGCTATCATGGAGGCCAGCACCGATCGGTCCCCGCTGGGCGCCGCCCTCCGTCGCAGTGTCGAAGGGGCGCCCCCCATCAGCGACGCGAAGCTCAGGACCGACGCGCCCACCCCCATTTGACGAGAGACCAGCGGCCGCGTGAGAACCGTCGACGAGCAGATCTGTGCCGCACCGGCCCACGAGGCCTTCCGCGTCGCAGCCGACGTCGAACAGTGGCCCGAGATCCTGCCCCACTATCGATGGGTGCGATTCCGCCGACCCCTGAGCAAGGGAACCGGGGTGGTGGAGATGGCAGCCTGGAGACAGTTCCCCGGCTTCCGCTACCCGACCTGGTGGGTTTCCGACATGCATGTCGACGAGGGTCTTCGCCGGGTGGTGTACCACCACGTCGACGGGATCACCAAGGGCATGGATGTGGTCTGGCAGGTAGACGACCTCCCCGACGGCCGAAGCCATCTGAGCATCATTCACGAGTGGTCGGGGCCCAGGTGGCCCCTCATTGGAGGTCCGGCTGCCAATTGGGTGATCGGCCCCCACTTCATCAGCCACATCGCTGGGCGCACCCTTGCCGGCGTGGCAGCCGCCGCCGAAGGGCGCTCCGGAGACGCTTCATGAGCGGCGGGCTCCATTCGGGACGGGATCCGGTCGCAACACCTTCAATTCCAGACCCCACGGCGGTTCATGAGCGCTGACGATTGGGCGCGCCGGACGGACGCCCGGAACGTGGTCGTGAGCGGGATCGGGCCCATTACCGGGTCGGGAACCGGGGTCGAGGCCTTCTGGGCGGGTCTCAGGGGGAAGCGCTCTCCCGCCAGGCTCGTCGACCGATTCGATGTTTCGCCCTTCCGATCAAAGGTTGCGGTCCACGTAGACGACTTCGATGCGGCGGACTTCCTCGATACGAAGGAGGTCCGGCGACTCGACCGCTTCGGACAGTTCGCGGTGGTCTCGGCACTCCTGGCTCTGGCAGACGCCCAACTGGACTCCTCGCGAGTGGAGCCGAGCCGTGTCGCGGTCCAGATGGGTTCGGCTCTGGGCGGGATCTCTCAGGCTGAGACCCAGGCGGCCCTTTTTCTGTCCCGCGGTGTTCGGGCGGTCGACCCCAGAGTGGCTCTCCACGTCTTTCCCGGGGCGGCTTCGTGCAACGTGGCCATACGCTTCGGCTTCACAGGCCCCAACTCCACCAACGCCATGAGCTGCGCGTCGGGCACCATGGCTGTCGGCGAGGCCTGGCGGCTGGTACGCGACGGCATCGTCGACGTCGCGGTGGCCGGCGGAGTCGAGGCCCCGCTGGCGCCTCTCTCCTTCGGTGCCTTCTCCATCATCCGCGCCATGAGTGAGCGCAATGACGAACCGGAGGCGGCATGTCGGCCCTTCGACCGTGACCGGGACGGTTTCGTCATGGGCGAGGGCGCAGCGGTTCTCATCCTCGAAGAAGAGGAACGAGCCCGGGCGCGGGGCGCCCCCATCTATGCCCGGGTGGCCGGCTACGGGAACTCCAACGACGCCCACCACATGACGGCACCTCTGCCCGGAGGGAGCGAGGCTCGCCGGGCCATGGCCCAGGCGTTGAGCTCCGCGGGCCTCGACGCCACAGACGTCGACTACGTCAACGCCCACGGTTCCTCCACTCCGTTGAACGACGGGACCGAGAGCCGCGCCATCCAGGATCTTCTGGGGGCGCAGGCCGAGCGGGTCCCCGTGAGCGGTACGAAGCCCTTCTACGGCCACGCCTTGGGAGCATCCGGGGCCATCGAAGCCGCAATCTGCGCGCTGGCCATCTTCCACGGTTGGGTGCCTCCGACCCTCAATCTCCATGAAGCGGGAGAGGGATGCGATCTTACGTACGTCAAGGGCGAGGGGAGGTCCCAGAACCTTGGCGTCGTCCTTACCAATTCCTTCGGCTTCGGCGGGATCAACGCCTCTCTCGTGATGACCGCGGCCTGAGTCGAGGCAGCCATCACCCGCTCCATGAAGAAAACCTTTGACTTCCGAAAAAACCCACTTTAGTCTGTACGAGTTTTCCCGCCTTTTCTCGTACCGGACCATGCCAAGTGACAACGGGGCAATGCTTTAGCCCCGCTCCAGAAGTCGGTTTACCTGGCATCCCACGCATCGGACCGGTAGAAGATCACCCTCCCAGGAGGACGGCTTTGTTCGCAGCTTCGCGCGGTTTAGACTCGTTCGATCAGTACCTGCAGGACGTGGAGCGTTACCCACTCATCTCCGATCCCATGGAGGAACGAGCCCTGGCGCGAAGGGCTCGAACAGGCGACAAAGAAGCGGCAGAGCGGCTGGTGACGGCCAACCTCCGTTTCGTAATCTCCTACGTGAAGAAATATCAGGGACGCGGCCTGGGCCTGGCCGAGTTGGTCTGCATCGGGAACGAAGGTCTACTCAAGGCCGTGAAGAAGTTCGATCCCGACAAGGGCGTGAAGTTCATCTCCTACGCCGTATGGTGGATCCGGCAGACGGTCCTGCAGGCACTCGCGGAGCAGACCCGGTCGGTCCGCATTCCCCTGAACCAGAACTCGAACCTGGCCCGGCTGGCCCGAACGAATACGGCCCTCACCCAGAGCCTCGGGCGCACGCCCACCGATCAGGAAATCGCCACGGAGATGGAAGAGCCGGTGGAGACGGTTCGAGCGCTGCGGCGGGTTGCGGCCAGCGAGCTGAGCCTCGACGCCCCCATCGACCGAAGCGACCGGGACAGCGCCTCCTTCGGCGAGCGCTTCGCGGGCATCGATAGCGGCGACATCGAGGAGGACGTCGAGGCGGCGGCCCGTCGGAACTACCTCGAGACGATGTTCGACAGCTACCTCACCGAGCGGGAACGCAAGATCCTCTACCTGTACTACGGTCTGGACGACGGGGAAGAGCGTACGCTCGAAGAGATCGGCTCGCTCCTCGGCGTCACCCGGGAGCGGATCCGCCAGATCCGGAACCGAGCCTTCGAGAAGCTGAGGGAGAGCCCTCAAGGGGACTCGCTGTCTGGGTTCTGGACCGCCAACTAGTCCACGAGTCCGGACGCCGGCTTCGCCGGACCACGCCCCGGGGTGCATGGCACCCTGGGGCGCCTTGTTTTCAGGCCCCCACCTCTACCGGCCTCGGCGACAAGAGAATCATCTCCCGGGCGCGGATCTCCGCCGTGGGGATCGTCACGCCGTCCCGCTCATAGGAGTCATAGGAGAGGTGACCCTCGACGAAGAGCCGATCACCTTTCGACACGTAGTCTTCGGCCACCTGAGCCAGCCTCCCCCACAGGGATACCTTGTGCCAATCGGTGCGTTCTTCCGGGTCTTCTCCTCCGCTTCGCCAGTTCGTGGCGATGGAGATGTTGGCGACCTTCGCACCCGTGGGCGTAACGCGGACCTCAGGATCCCTGCCGACGTGCCCCACGAGGGTGATGCGATTGATCGAACGACTCACCTGCCCTCCTTTTCTTTT
>JAHEKK010000252.1:3640-5597 GCA_024638395.1 Gemmatimonadota bacterium
CCCGCGCCCCCGCTGCTGCTAACGCCCCCGCCGTCACTGCTAACGCCGCCGCCGCCGCCGCCGCCGCCGCCGCCTCCGAGATAGCGGCGAGCGGAGGGGTAACCTGGTCGGCGGGGACGGGCGAACCCATCCTCGGATGGGCCGGTCTGAGAGGAGGTGGGGGGCAGGGTCCTCCTACGGACCCGGGATCCCGGGACCTCAGCCCTTGCAGTCATACCATGTAGGGCCCGAGCCCCAGTCGACCCGAATCGGCACATCCAGGGTCATGGCCGACTCCATGGCCTCTGTCACGACCGCGGCCACGTTCTCCACCTGCCCCTCCGTCACTTCGAAGACCAACTCGTCATGAACCTGGAGGAGGAGATCCACCCCCTCCTGGTCCCGGAGCGCCTCGTCGACCCGGATCATGGCCAGCTTGATCATGTCGGCGGCGGTGCCCTGGATGGGGGTGTTCTGCGCTACCCTCTCGCCGAACTGACGCACGTTCCAGTTTCTCGATCGAAGCTCGGGCACGAACCGACGGCGGCCGAGAAGCGTCTCTACGAAGCCCCGTTCCTTGGCCATCGCCACCTGTTCGTCGAGATATCGCCGCACGCCCGAAAAGCGCTCGAAGTACTGGTCGATGAAAGCCTTGGCCTCGTCCCTCGGGATCCCGAGCTGACGAGCGAGCCCGAAAGCGCCCTGTCCGTAGAGGGTGGCGAAGTTTACGGTCTTGGCCTGACCCCGCATCTCCTGCGTCACGTCCTCCACGGGCACCTCGAAGATCACGGCGGCCGTCTCGCGGTGGACGTCCTTGTCCTCCTTGAAGGCGCGCACGAAGACCTCGTCGGCCGAGAAGTGGGCCAGAATGCGGAGCTCGACCTGTGAGTAGTCAGCCGCAAGGAGCTGCGCCCCTTCCCGGGCCACGAAGCCTTTCCTGATCTCCCGGCCCAGGTCCGTGCGAATCGGGATGTTCTGGAGGTTGGGGTCGGACGACGACAGTCGGCCCGTTGCGGCCACCGCCTGGTTGAACGTGGTATGGATCCGGCCCGTCTCCGGATTGACCAGCGCCGGCAGGGCGTCGACATACGTGCTGCGGAGCTTTTCGAGCTGTCGGTAGTCCATGAGCAACCGGGGCAACTCGTGCCCCTCCGCGGCGAGCTCCTCCAAAACGGAGGAGTCGGTCGAGGGACCGGTCTTTGTCTTTTTCAGGACGGGCAGCTCGAGGCGGTCGAAGAGGATTTCGCGGAGTTGAGGGGTGGAGTTGATGTTGAACTCGCCTCCTGCGGCCTCATGGATCCGCTCTCGAAGAACACCGAGTTCTTCTTCGAGCCGGGAGCTCATCTCGGAGAAGAAGCCACGGTCGATAGCGACGCCGACCCGTTCCATTCCCGCCAGGATCGAGATGAGGGGCGTTTCCAGGTCGTCGAAGAGCCCACGGAGCCCCTGAGCCTCGAGTCCCTTTTCGAACCGGGCCCAGAGCCGGAGCGGCACCTCCCCCTGCTGGCAGGCGTATTTCTCGACCCGGTCCGCCGGCGCGTCTCCATAGTCCATCCGCTTCTTCCCGGATCCCAGGACGTCGGTCAGTCCGGCGACCTCGAACCCCAACGAGTCCGTGGCGAGAGACGCCAGGTCATGGGTGCGCCGACTGGGGTCCAGGATGTAGGAGGCGATCATTACGTCGCGCAGGGGACCGCCGATTTCCAGCCCTGCCCGTCCGGCGGCCACCAGGGAGGCCTTCAGATCGTGGCCCACCTTGACCACCGCCGCGTCGGCAAGCAACGCGCGGACACCATCCAAGGCATCGTCGGTGAGAGCAGGCAGGTTGCCGGGTCGGCCGTCGTCCACGTCTCCCAGGGCGAGGCTCAGGGTGGACTCGTGACCCACGGGCAGGTAGTAGGCACGCCCCTCCTCGGGGGCGACCGCGATGCCGGCCAAACCGCCCCGGGCGGGCTGCAGGCTTCGGTTGAACAGCGCA
>JAHEKK010000253.1 GCA_024638395.1 Gemmatimonadota bacterium
GGTCGGGCAAACGCCTGACGTTGGAGCTGGGTGGCAAGTCACCTGCCGTGGTCTTCGACACGGCCGACCTGGACGCGGCGGTGGAGGGCGTGGTCGACGGGATCTGGTACAACCAGGGACAGGTCTGCTGCGCGGGCTCGCGACTGTTGGTGCAGGAGAGTGTGGAAGAGACGTTTCTGGACCGGCTCCGAAACCGGATGGAGAGCCTGAGAATGGGTCACCCGCTCGACAAGAGCGTGGATCTCGGCGCCATCGTCGACTCGTCGCAACTCGACCGCATCCGGGGGTTTGTGAGCTCGGGAGAGGCCGAAGGCGCCAGCGTATGGCAACCGTCCTGGTGGAGGCGGGAACCCCGAACCCCGGAGGCCGGACTCTTCTTTCCGCCGACCCTCTGTACCCATGCGGATCCCGCGGGCCGCATCGCCACCGAGGAGATCTTCGGGCCCGTGGTGGTGGCTTCCTCCTTCCGCACGCCCGCCGAGGCCATTGAGCTCGCCAACGACACCCGGTACGGTCTCGCGGCCAGCGTCTGGTCCGATGACCTAAACACGGCCTTGGACGCAGCGCGACAAATCAAGGCGGGCACGGTCTGGGTCAACTGCACCAACCTCTTCGATGCGGCTGCCGGGTTCGGGGGATACCGCGAATCCGGGTTCGGCCGCGAGGGCGGGCGTGAGGGAATGTGGGAGTACCTTGCCCCCCGACCGGCGGCCTTACGCACGTCTCACAATCCCGCCTCGGACACCGGCCTCGGACAGCCCAGGGGAAAGCCGGAGGTTGCGGCCTTCAGCACGGACGCGCACCAATCCGGGTCGGACGATCCCACGGTGGACCGGACACGGAAGCTCTACATCGGGGGGAAGCAAGTACGTCCGGACGGCGGGTATTCTCTCCCGGTCGTGGACGCAGGAGGCGCCCACCTGACGGACGTGCCCCGAGGGAACCGGAAGGACGTCCGAAACGCCGTGGAGGCCGCCGGGAAGGCTCAACAGGCCTGGGGCAACGTCTCGGGCCACAGCCGCGGTCAGGTTCTGTATTTCCTGGGAGAGAACCTGACGGCTCGCGCCGGGGACTTCGGGACGTTGCTACGCGCTTCCACCGGCATGGATGCGGCTTCGGCGCAGTCCGAAGTCGACGCGGCGGTGCGCCTGCTCTTCAGCTTTGCCGCCTGGGCCGACAAGGTGGACGGCCTGGTGCACCAGACCCCGTTCAGGAACGTCACGTTCGCCATGCATGAGCCGGCGGGCGTGGTGGGGGTGCGCTGCTCCGACCACGGGGCCTTGGCTTCGACGGTCGGCGCCCTCGCCGCCGTCGTGAGCATGGGAGGCGCGGTCGTCCTCGTCCCGTCCCAGCGCTTTCCGGTACCGGCGCTCGAGCTCGTTCAGGTGCTCGAGGCTTCGGATCTGCCGGCAGGCGTCGTCAACATCGTGACCGGGCTCCACCAGGAGATGATCCCGACTCTGTCCGCCCATGACGGGGTCGAGGACTACTGGGACTTCGTCGGCGACGGGATCACTGCGGAGGCGGAGCGCGCTTCGGCGGGGAACCTGAAGCGGGTCTGGAGCCCCGGCCTCTCGGGGCCGGATTGGGGCCGGCTTTCAGCGTACCAGGAGGGTGAGATTCTCAGGAGGGCGACGCGGGTCAAGAACATCTGGGTCCCCTACGGCGCCTGAGCGCCCGGAAGGGCCGGTAGAGACTCCCTGTGTAGAACTCCCTAACGCCTCAGCAGGGACCGATAGATGGGATTGGCAATCGTCAGGTGGACCGTTTCGCCCGGCGAGACCGTGACGCGATTGGTCGTGTACCGATCCCCGGCCAGGATGTCGATCTGAACCCTGAGGTCGTTGACGGCAGGCCAGCCCATCGTGAAGGACTGGTTCCCGTTTCCAGGGACCGTCCCCAGACGACGCTCTGTACGGCCCACGGCCCGAATCGTCGCTTCGTTGAAGTTGTGGTTTTCCACGTTGATTCGGATGCTGGTCGATGCCGCTTCGCCGCCGCCCTCGAAGGGATCCCGTATCTGGGCCTGGGAGCACGCCCCCAGGATCATCACGACGACAAGAAAAACGAGGCGCTTCATGGTCCCTCCAAGGGGGCGTGGCAGGCCGATCGAAGAGTAAGGGCCGGGAAGCCCTTGGGGAAGCTGAGCGCCGCCGCCGAAGGAGGCCGGGCCGCATCGCCAGCCCGGCCTCCCCCAGGGATCAACTGACGAGCCGTCCCCTCTGGATGGGCTCCAGACCCTCGAGCCTGAGCAGCTCGTTGAGTCGGCTCAGATCGCGACTGATTACGATGTCCAGCTGTTCAAGCTCCTCGTCCAGTAGACTCGAAAGGTGGGCGAACACCTCTCGGGATTGGTCCGTGGGACGGGTTTCCGATCCTTCGACCAGATTCAGCAGAGCGGCCAGCTTGTTGTTCAGCTTGATGGGGTAGTTGAGAGGATCCTGGTTGCTCTGATTCTGGATCTGATAGATCTCGGATTCGACCATCGTCAGATTCTCTTCTACGGTAGCCGCCTGCGTGACGATGTCGGCCTCGTCGGTCTGCTCCAGGCGGTCGTCCACCTCGCCCTTGATGTCGCGGGCGAGAACAACCGCCTCGTTGGCCTCGGACACCCGGTCACGGATCTCGATGGCAAGGTCGAAGCGGGCCTGGAGGTCCGCCACGGTAACGCCCTCCAGATTCGGGTTGATCCGGATCTCGAAGTCCCGGGAAACGGGCGCGTGGTCGTCTACCGACATGCGCACCGTGTACGTGCCGGGCACGGCCGTGGGTCCGACGGGTCTTGCGGCCCACATGATCCGGCCCTCGAAATCGGTCCAGGCCGGGTACCGCATGTCCCAGCGGAAGGAATTGAGGCCGGCCGTCACGGAAGGAGACTGGTTTCCGCCGCCACCGAAGAACTGAGCGAAGGGACTGTCGTCCTCTTCCTCTTCCTCGTCCGACGCAACCCCCTCATAGCTGCGCACCAACTCCCCCTGGCCGTCCAGAACCTCGAACGTGACCCGTTCGGCGTCCTCCGACAGGTAGTACTGGAACGTGGCGCCGGAGTCCACATCCCTGATGGCGGGAGTCGGCTCGTAGAGCCAATGGTCGGCGGCGGCCACCTCGGCCGTGAGTTGGCGCAGGGGAGCGATGTCTTCGAGAACCCAGAAGGAGCGGCCATGGGTCGCGATGACGAGATCGTCTTCCTTGACCACCAGATCCGAAACCTGGAGTGTGGGCAGGTTCAGCCCCAGCGACTGCCAGTTCGCTCCGTCATCGAAGGAAACGTAGACGGTGCGTTCCGAGGCCGCGTACAGTAGCCCGGGACGCTCTGGATCTTCTCGCGTTGCGCGGATGAAGTCGTCCTGGGGGATCCCGTTGACGATCTTCGACCACGTGGCGCCGTAGTCCTCCGTCTTCCAGATGTAGGGAGACCGGTCGTCGTCGACCAGGTACCGAATGCCCGATACGTACGCCTTGCCGGGAGTCGTGGGCGAGGCCTCGATGGTATTGATCCGAACGAAGTCGGGGGCATCCGACGGCGTCACGTTGGTCCAGTTGAGTCCCCCGTCCTGGGTGACGTGCACCAGCCCGTCGTCGGACCCGGCCCAGATGACGTTCGGGTCGAAGAAGGACGGGGCGATGGCAAAGACGGTGGCGTAGGTCTCAACGCCCGTCTGGTCCTTGGTGATCGGGCCGCCCGACGGGCCCATGGTGGACGGGTCCGAGCGGGTCAGATCCGGGCTGAGCTGCTCCCAGTTCTGCCCCTCCGTGGTCGTACGCCAAACCTTCTGCGTGCCGGTGTACAGCACGTTGGGATCGTGGTGGGAGAACACGATGGGAAATGTCCATTGGACCCGCTCGATCAGGTCTTCCGACGATTGCCCCATGGGATTTTCGGGCCAGACGTTCACGGCCCGAGTGGCCCCCGTGCTCATATCGAAGCGCGAGAGGCTCCCGCCGTAGCACCCGGCATAGAAGATGTCGAGGTTCACGGGGTTCGGCGCCACGTATCCGCTCTCGCAGCCGCCGACGGCATAATACCATTCGCCACTTCCCGGTCCCCGGGCCGTCATGTGGTTCCATCCGCGCACCGGCGTACAGGCCGTCGAATTGTCCTGCTGTCCGCCGCAGATGTGATACGGGGTATGCTCCGTGGTGATCACCCGGTAGAACTGGGCGGTGGCGTAGTCCTGCTCGGTCCAGGTATCGCCACCGTTAACCGACACGTTGCCGCCACCATCATTGCCGTTGATCATGCGATCCGGATCGTTCGACGCGATCCAGAGGTCGTGATTGTCTCCGTGGGGCACCCGCAGACTCTGGGGGAAGGTCTCCCCTCCATCTCGGGAACGATAGATCCCCGTGTTCAGCGCATACACGACGTCCGGGTCCTGGGGGTCTGCATAGATGCGCGTGTAGTAGAAAGCTCGCTGGCGGAGCTTCCGCTCCTCGTTGATCCGCTCCCAGCTCGCGCCCCCGTCCTCGGAGCGCCAGACGCCGCCGTCGGGCTCGTGCTCGATCAGAGCCCAAACGCGGTCCGGGTTCGCAGGCGAAACGGCCACTCCGATCTTCCCGACGGGTCCCTCCGACAACCCGATGTTCCCCGTGATCTCAGTCCACGTTTCTCCGCCGTCCGTGGACTTGTAGAGACCACTGTCCTCACCCCCGGATGAAGCGCCCCAGGACTTGCGCCAGGCCTCCCAGATGCTCGCAAAGAGGACGTCCGGGTTGGTTGCGTCCATCACCAGGTCCGTCGCACCCGCCTTCGGGCTTTTGTGGAGCACGAGGTCCCAGCTCTGCCCACCATCGGTGGTCTTGTAGACCCCTCGTTCCGGGTTCTCGGCCGAGTGCTTCCCGAAGGCTGCAACCCAGGCGACGTCGCAATTGTCCGGATGAACCCGGATTCGCGCGATGTTCTGGGTCTCAGTCAGACCGAGGTGCTCCCACGTCTCTCCGGCATCCGTCGACTTGTAGACGCCGTCCCCTTGCTGGATGTTGCCCCGGATCTGGGTCTCACCCCCGCCGATATAGACGACATCGGGGTTGGCTTCACAAACCTGGACCGCTCCAACGGAGGCCGACCCGATCTTGCCGTCGGTCATGGGGTTCCAGGTGAGCCCGCCGTCGGTGGTCTTCCAGAGCCCGCCGCCGGTCGCCCCGAAATAGTATTCGAGTGGACGCTCCGTCGAGCCGGCCACGGCGGTGGAACGCCCGCCACGGGCAGGGCCGACGTTCCGCCATTCCATCGAGCTCCAGAACGCGTCCGAGTAGGACTCCTGGGCCGAGGAGCCGGCCGGAAATAAGCACAGCGCTCCGGCCACGGCCATGAACGACTTGAGAACGTGAGGGTACCGCATGGGGGGATCGCTCCTTCCGCGAAGGCAGTCGGCTCCAGGGGCTACCCGGAGCCGAACGCACCAGCTGGTGCGTCGGGAAGGTCGAGACGGGGCATACCCCTGTCAAGCGGCGGGTGCAGGATACCTGAGGGGACGTGCTCCCGAAGCCTGGCCGCGGGTACGGCT
This sequence comes from Gemmatimonadota bacterium, assembly GCA_024638395.1. Taxonomy (GTDB): domain Bacteria; phylum Gemmatimonadota; class Gemmatimonadetes; order Longimicrobiales; family Gaopeijiaceae; genus JAHEKK01. Next base: position 5,508 of record JAHEKK010000253.1, read on the forward strand.
AGGGCGAAGGCAATCGACCCTGTATCACCCCTGCTCTCCCGGCACGCACTGGATTGGAGCGGCGCGAACTCCACGTCGGCGCCGGG
>JAHEKK010000254.1 GCA_024638395.1 Gemmatimonadota bacterium
CCTCTCCGCCGAACGGCACATGCGGTCCAGCGAAGCCCAGCAACGGACGACCTGGGAACCGGGCGAGCTCTATTCCTCAGACGCGTGCTACATCGGCTTCGAATCCCACCAGGGAGACACCGAGCACCAGAACATGCCGTTCTACGGCGCCCTGGACGAACTCCAGATCTTCGGCCGTGCATGGACCGAAGTAGAAGTGTCGGCGTTCAGCACACGCCCCCCGGCGTAGACACCGCGACCCCAGGTCCAGGCCGACGGACACTCCTTCGGGGATCGGGGCTCCTCGATCTACCCCCGCAACACCTCCAGGAAGAACTCCACGACCCGGGGATCGTCCTTCTGCGAAAGCCAGAAGAACGCGCTTTCCTTCACGTCCGGGTGATCCGCGGAGCGGGCCACGTCGAGGAGGAGGGGTACCGAAACGCTGTCCGGACGCTGGCTGAGGGCGAACACGGCCGCCTCCTTGATGTCCACGGTCTCGTCGGGGGTGTCCAGCACCTGCGTAATCCCGCGGACCGCTTCGGCGGCGGCTTCCTGCCCCAGCCAGAAAAGAGCCGATTCCCGCACTTCGTCGTGGAGGCTGCGGTCGGTGGCGAAGCGCTCCAGTTCCGGCCACAGGGTGACGCTGTCCACCATGGCTGCCATGGACAGGGCGTCCGTCGCGACTTCCTCGGGGCTCTCTGCTACGAGCCCGAGGAGGAAACCGGCCGCTTCGTCCGTCGCGACCCACCCAAGGTTCAGATCCGGTGCGGGATTCCGGCGCGAGCCCGGCCTCACGTGTTCGACGGACCTGACCCGCCCCGCTTCCATATCCAACAGCACCGTGACCGATCCCTCGAAGCACTCGTCACGGCGGGTCGAACCCCTCCAGCGGCCACGGTTGATCCCATGGTCGCAGATTCGCACACCCTCGCGGGTCGCCACCTCGAAGGCCACCCACCCGTCGACCCCGTCCAGATCCTGGAGAGTGGCCTCCTGCCCCGCGCTGCCCCAGGGTGACGCGAGGGTCGCCAGAAGGGCGAGGACGGCGGCGCCCGCCAGGCTCAACAGCGCTCTCCTTCGCCCCCCCACCTGAGCCGTATCGCTTCCCCCAGGCCCGGTCCGGCCGGCCCGGTCCCCATGCCCCCGCCCCACGCGTCGCGGCGTCATGCCTATCTCCTGATGATTTCGAGGAGTACTTCTGCGGCCCGCGGGTCGTCGCTCTGACCGAGCCAGAACAGGGCGTTCTCCACGAGCTCGGGGTTCTCTTCCGTCCGGGCGATGTCGATGAGAGCCGTCAACGCCGCCTCATCGCCCCTCCGCTGGGAGAGCCCGAAGAGGACCGCCTCCTTCAGCTCCTCCTCGGGGACGCGACGGTACAGGTCCAGGAGGCGGGTCACATCGGCGTCGTCCTTCCGCTGCCCGTACCAGAACAGAGCGTTCTCACGGGCGTCCATGTCCTGGCTCGCGTCCTCCACGACGCCAAGGAGCCAAGCACCCACGCGCGGGTCCCTGGACTGGTTGATCGAGAAGATGGCCGCCTCCCGAACGTCGTCGTCGTCCGCCGACCGGTAGATCTCCGTCAGGAAGTCGAAGGTGTCGTCGCCGCCGCTCTGGCCGATCCAGAAGATGGCCGTCTCCCGTAGGTCGGGGTCCACCGCGGGGTTCGTAGCGTAGTCGCGGAGAATCCGGGTCGTCCGATCGGATTTCCGTTGTGCCATCGCAAAGAGGGCTTGCTCCTGCACATCCTGATCGGTGGACGAGGTGAGGATCCGCTCGAGAGCGGCATCGGCCTCCTCGCTCCGGACCTGGGACAAGGCGAACACGGCGGCTTCCCGAACGTCTTTCGACGGATCGGGGTTGTCGACCGCCAGGTCCATGATCAACGGGACTACCTCGTCCGTCATCTTCTGCCCCAGGATGAACACGGCCTCCGCCCTCAACTCGGCCGAACACTCGCTGCGGTCCTGCAGGACCTCCTGCAGAATCGGGACGGCCCGCTCCGAATCCATGGCCATCAATGCGCTCAGAGCCATGGACTTCACGTCCTGCTCACCCTCTTCGCAGGATTGGTTCGCCTGGCTCGTCACCGACTGAAAAGCCGCCGCGTCCCCGGTCCGTGCCAGTTGGCCCTCGATGCGGACGACCAACTCGTCGGCGTCTCCCCTCGTTGCGGCGTCGGGATGCTCCCGCGCCTGGCTGGCGATGAGGTCCCGCGCCGCCCTGAGGTCCGAACGGGATCCCATCCGGTAGAGGGCGAAGGCCTCGTAGTAGTAGGCGTCGGCCACGTACTCGGAGGCCGGATGATCCGACCTGAGCTGACCGAACAGCCGAGCCGCACTCCGGAAGTCCCCCTGATTGAGGGTTTGACGCGCCTCTCGATAGATGCTGTCCGCCGGGTCCTGAGGAGCCCACGCCCGGGGCACGCTCACCCGAAGGCCCTCCAGCCCCCCATCCGTCCTCTCGGGAGCCAAGGCCTCACGGAGGGCTGACATCTCCGGCGTTTGTCCCCTCAACCCATCTGCCGCACCACCCACCAGGGTTACGCAGCACAGAAGTCCCGCCCATCTCTTCATCTTCGTTCTCCTCGAGTCCATCGGGCTCGTCGTTCGTTCGTGTTGTGATGGCCCCGGACTACCGCCGCGGCCCCATCGTCGTCTCTGGTGGCCCCTCAGGGTCCTGCCACCTGGACCGCCCGCACCCGGGCCAGAAGTCCACCCTCTTCGAGGGCCGCCGCGATGAATCCCATCTCCTGCCCTGCCCGCTCAGCGGGAAGTCGTTGCAGGCTCGCGACCTGGACGAAGATCAGCTCCAGATCCTCCAGGAGGCCCCGTATGGCGGGGTCTTCCGCCCCCGGCCGATCCAGCGCCAGGCGAGTGCGAGTGAGCTGCCGTTGGGCCCACGCCGCCATCTCCGGATCGAAGCGCCCCAGCTGGGCGTCGGCCGTCAGCATGGTCAGCAGGGGCTCCATGCCCGCGACCCGTTTCCGGGTCAGGGCCTGATACGCCTCCAGATTGCCGGCCTGGGCACCGGGACCGGCCGCCGGACCGGAAGCCACGACGGGCGGCGGGGTCGCGACCCCGTCAGGGCCGCCGTCGCTCTCGATCGACGCACGGCCAAGTGCCACCCCGGTAGCCAGAATCAGCCCGGCCGCCATCGACCAGCCCAGAACCTTCTGCCAACGGACCCGGCGTCCTAGCGGAACGACCTTGGCCCCACCTCCTCGATTGCGTTCGGGCAGGTGCGCTTCGATCTCCCGCCACATCTGATCCGCCGGCGTGGGTGGCAGGCCGACCTCGTCTGCGTAGGCCCGTCCCATCTCCGTCTCATCGTTGTGGATGTCGCCGCTCATGGCAGCCCTCTTTCGCTCGTCCATCATTTGTCAGACCGCCGCTTGGGCGTCGCCGCCGAGGGCCTGCCGGAGCATGGCCCGGGCGCGGCTGAGGCGGGCCTTCGATGTCCCCACGGCCACACCGAGCACGTCGGCGATCTCTTCATGTTTGTATCCCTCGACATCGTGCATCACGAATACCGTCTTGTAGATCTCCGCCAGGTCCTGTACCGCCCCGCGAATCCCCATTCCCAACTCCACGTCCCGGGGGAGCGTTGACCGATGCGACACGGCCTCGTCGAAACTCAACTCCCTTGGCGCTCTCCGGGCCGCCACCCTCCGTTCGTTCAGGATCACCGACACGGCAACCCGGTGGAGCCAGGTGGAAAAGGCCGCATCGCCCCGGAACTGCTTCAGGCTCTCGAAGGCCCGGATGAAGGCCTTTTGCGTCGCCTCCGTGGCGGCCTCCTCATTGGCCAACATCCGGAACGCCAGCCGGAACACCCGATCGACGTGACCGTCATAGAGCGTCCTGTAGGCTCCTTGATCGCCCTCGAGCGCCCGGGCCACCAACGCCCGGTCCCCCCGACCCATCTCTGCTGTCGTCAGTCAAAGCTCCTTGGACCCCACGGCCCATTTGCGCGCTACACTGATCGACAACATGACGGAAAAAAGGGTTGCGAGTCAGAGACTGCGGGCGGAGTCGACGGACGGACGGCGGCGAGGCACATTCGGGGTGAACTCCAACTCGCTATGCGTTCCGGCAATCGAGCGAGCGACCCCCGAATCACGATGCGATGCGCAGCCTCTACGGACTTCTGGACACCGACTACGATCCCGCTGAACTAGCGCGACTTCTCGATGAGGGTACCGACCCCGATTCGGTCGACGGGGCCACTGGGGAGCCGGCTTTGTTCACGGCCGCGCGACGACGGCGCCTCGATGCGGTAGAGCTTCTGCTTCGCCACGGTGCCGACCCGAACCGCCCGGGCCCCCACGGCAAGACGCCCTGGGCCCACGCCGTTCGACGGGGCTTTGTCGAGATCAGCGAGCGCTTGGAGAAGGCACGTGCCGACCAGACCCTCACCAGCGCGGACCGATTGGCGGTCGCTCTATCCCGGAAGGATTTCGACGCGGCTCGGACCATCCTCGCCGCGGCTCCGGCGTGTGCCCGCACGGGCAATCCGGAGGAAGACCGGCTGCTGTCCGATGTGGCGGGTCGGCCGGAAGCCGCACCCGTCCGCATGCTCATCGACGCTGGGGCCGACCTCTCAGCCCCGGGGCTCGACGGTGGAACCCCCCTTCACTGTGCGGCCTGGTTCGGACAGCCGGCCAACGCCCGCATGCTCCTGAGCGCGGGCGCACCCGTCGACGTCTTCGATCCAGTGCACGAGGCATCTCCGCTGCATTGGGCCATTCACGGTTCCCGCTACTCGGGCGGGGCAGAGGAGCGGCAAGACGACTATGTCGACCTTGTCCGCATGCTGCTGACGGCGGGTTCACGCCTCACCTACCCCCCGGAATTGGCCGGCGGCACAACACGAAGCTACGCCCAACGCATGCTCGACGACGCCGGGCCCGCGGTGGAAGCCGTGCTCCGGCAAGCCGGCGTGACGGAAGGCACCGGGCCGTAGGTCCCGAGGGCGGGGCCGCGCCACCTTCCCGAAGGCCCTGTCGTTGCGGAGCCACGGTGACGCCGCCACGTTCTCGCCGGGGTGCGGGGTTCTGGGCGTCATTCGCGAACTCGGGAAGGCTCCAATGCAGAAGAACTTCGGTATTGCCACTGTGGTAGGGTTCCTCGTCCTCTTCTTCCTGGGATACGCCTTATACGGCATTGCCCTGGCGGGGTTCTTCGAGTCCACCATGGGAAGCGCCACCAACGTCCCACGGGAGCCCATGGCCATCTGGGCCGTGGCCGTGGGTCAACTGCTCTTCGCGACTTTCCTCACCATGGCCCTCGGGTGGAAAGGCGTCAGCGGTACGGCTGACGGGGCCAAGGCGGGTCTCCTGGTCGGTTTCCTTGTGGCCCTCTCCTACGATCTGACCCTCTGGGGTACGACGAATCTCATGACCGCCGCGGGCATGATCGGAGACGTCGTCGTGTTTGCGGTGGTCTCCGGAGTGGCGGGAGCGGCCATCGGTGCCATGCTGAATCGAGGAGTCGCAACAGCGGCCGCCTGAGGGGCCCGGGCCCCCACCAACACAATGCAGGGCTGCCGAAGGGTGGTCGGTGCGGCCGGGGCCGCGCCGGGCACTCCTTCAGTCCCCTCAAGCGGGAC
>JAHEKK010000255.1 GCA_024638395.1 Gemmatimonadota bacterium
TCGCCAGGGGCGGACGTGCCGTGGTGGCGCGTCGTCAACCGCCGGGGAGGAATCTCCACCTCCCACTTCACGGGCACGGCCCAGGTGCAGCGAGCCATTCTGGAGTCCGAGGGTGTGGAGTTCGACGAGTCAGGCGAGGCATCCATGGACCGTTACGGATGGGATCCCTTTCAAGGAACCGACGAATGAACCCGAGTTCCCTGCGTATTCCGGGCATCGGCGTCTGCCTCGCGCTGATGCCGTTGGCCTCCGCTTGCGACCGGACCGACCCGTGGGCGGAGGCCTACGCCGGCATCGTAGCCGAGGAAGACGCGCGAGGTGGGGAAGGGTTCGAGACCGTCCTCCAGGCACTGGAGTCCGACGACCCTCGCATCCGGTCCGTTGCCGTCAGGGCCCTTGGGCGCCAGGAGGACCCTGGCCACCTGGACCGCATCGGCAGGGCCCTCCAGGATCCCGATGCCCGGGTCCGCGGGGCGGCATGGTATGCAGCGGGGCAGGCGCTGTACGGGACGCCGGGCCTGGGGGATCTCGAGGCCCTGGTCGACGGCGCCCGGAGCGAAGAGGATCCGGCCGTCCTCGGCGCCATGGCCACCGTGATCGGGTGGGCCGGCATGCCGAGCGGGCAGGCCGAAGCCGCGTCTGCCGCCCGGGCCATGTCCATCCTGGCGCAGGTGTCCGACAAGCTGGCGGATACGGAGGACCCGGACCTCCTCGGCCGCCTCGGCCTCGCCAGAGGCCTCGAAGCCCTCCTGCGCCTTCGAGACCCGGCCGCTCCCTCGTTGGAGACGGGGCGCCGTTTGGCGGGGCTGCTCCGGACCACCCGGGTCGAGGGCCATGAACGCACGTCGGCCCGCATCCGTACCCTCGCCTTCTCCGCCCTGGCCGTGTCGGGCGCCCTCGACGAAGACGTCCTGAAAGCCGCCACGAGTGACCCGGACCCGGAGGTCCGGCGGGTGGCCTACGGAGCCATCCTGCAGGCGGGCACGGCCTACCGCAGCCTCGTGCCCGGCGGCCTGTCGGACCCGAGCCCCCGGGTCCGTGTGGCAGCCCTGGCCGCCTGGAACCGGTGGTTGCGGCCGGCAGAGGGATGCGGAGCGGCGTTCGAGTTGGCCGGCGACATCAATCCCCACGTAGCCCTTGCCGCCATCGACCTTCTCTCCAGGCCCTGCCCGGATATCCAAGCCCAGCGCGCTTTTCTCTCGAATCTGGCCACCATTGACTCGGCCGCATGGCACGCCCCGGCCCACGCCCTCGTCGCCCTGGCCGGTCTCGCGCCTGAGCAGGCCCGTGATCGCTTGCCGGGCTTCCGCCAGCACCCTTCGCCCTTCGCCCGGGCCTGGGCCGCCCGGGCCGCCGAGGAGGCCGCCGATGTGACGACTCTCGAGGCTTTGGCCGTGGACTCCGATGCCAACGTGCGGACCGCTGCCCTGTCAGGACTCCAACGGACCGGGGCGCGGAGGGACGCGTTGTTCCTCGACGCCCTGGGTTCCACCGATCCCCAACTGGTCATGACCGCATCTTCGGTCCTCTCCGGCAACGACCCGGAGGACGTGTCCCGGACCCTCGAGGCCTTGGCGCGATTCACGGCCCGGGGGCTCGAGACGGAGCGCGACGTACGAGTGGCTCTCCTGGAGGTGCTCGAAGGATCGCCTCACGTCACCAGCGACCAGCTCAGGCCGTACCTGGCGGATTTCGACCCTGAAATCGCCCGGCGGGCTGCTGCCCTGATGGGGCAAGAAGGATCCGAGGCCAGCCCATCACCGCGGCCGGGTCCCGCACCGGCAACACCCGACGCCCGGCGCCTGACGGCGCTGGGCCAGTCCCGGGTGGTTCTGGAGATGGGCGTCGCAGGCGGACCAAGCGCCCGGGGTCTCGTATCGGTCGCTCTGCGGCCCGACCTTGCGGCCACCAATGCGGACCGCTTCGCGCGGCTGGTGGAGGACGGCGCCCTGGACGGACTGACCTTCCACCGGGTGGTCCCGAACTTCGTCATCCAGGGAGGGAGTCCGGGGGCGAACGAGTACGCCGGGCACGGAGCCTACAGCCGGGACGAGATCAGCGCCGAGGGCCACTGGCGGGGAATGGTGGGGGTGTCCACACGAGGGCGGGACACGGGCGACGCCCAGATCTTCGTGAACCTCATCGACAATACGCGTCTCGACTTCAACTACACGATCCTGGGCGAAGTCGTGGAGGGAATGGAAGTGGTGGACGCGCTTCCGGAAGGCGCCGTGATCCGAAGGGCCCTTCTCCAGCGGCGGAGGAACCCATGAGGCGGGCCTGCGGCGCGGCGGCTGCGGCGATGGTGGTGCTCTCCGGAGCGCTGAAGGCCCAGGAGCGGCCTCCCCTCGACCTGGCCAGCCTGTTCGACCTGGGGCACCTGGTCACCGACGAAAACGGCGACGGCGTTCCCGACGGGGTCGGCGCCACGCTGGTCCTACCCCCGGCCCCGAACATGGACATCCTCGGGGCCGCCACCGAAGTCGCGGCCAGACTCGGCTTCGAGACCTCGGCCATGGACCTGCCCATCCCCACCGGGCTCGATCCGGCCCGGGTGGCCATCGTGTTCGGCGACGTCGCCTGGCAGGCGTCCGCCCTCGAGGGCCCACCCCCGGGCATCGCCGGAGACGGCGGCGCCGTCGTCCTGTCCGGGCGGCAAGGGACCCAGCGCTGGGTGTTCGTCGGAGGAGGGTCGGACGCCGAAATCCTGGCTGCGGCCCGGATCTTGGCCGGGTCCCTTCCCCACACACGCTCCCTCTCGGATCCCGCCCTCCGCGACGTCGCCGCGGCGCTGGACGAGTGGCTCCGGCCCGACTCCACCTCCACCACTCCGTTCAGCGTGTCCTTCCCAGGCGCCCGTTCAACCGGCGGCGGCCTCGTGCTGGAGGCAACGCTCGCCCATGAGGAGGAGGCCCGGCTCGTCGTGGCCCGTGCCCGGCTCGACTCCCTGGCCGAGGCTCGTTCCGGCGAGATCGCGGCCATGGACTCCACGACGCTCCGATTCGCCGGCGTCGACACCCTCCGGATCGCGGCGGCGGCCACCGGAGTGGGACTCGTCTCCCTGGCGGTCGCTCTGCCCCCGGAGGCTCCCGGCCCCGTCCCGGGACGCCCCGGATCGGGAGCGAGGAACGACCTCGACCTCTCCAACGTGTTCACCAAGGACGGGGCCCTGGCCGACTCCGACAACAACGAGATCCCTGACCGCATCGACGTCGTCCTCGTTCCCGGCGGAACGGGTACCGGGGGGCTTCCCGCCCTGGGGGCGCGTCTGGGCCTCGAGTCCACAGGCCTGACCGTTCCTCTCGTCCGAACCCCGGACCAGGTGGAACGGCCGGCGTCTCAACCCACCATGATCCTGGCGGGGGCGGCGCATCCGCTGGTCACCCCCCTGTCGGACTCGGGGCGCATCGCTCCGGCGGGGGAGCCTCCAGGGACCGGGTGGATCGAAGCGCTGCCCGACGCCTTCGGTGAGAAGCCAGCCCTGGTGATCACCGGGTCGGACACCCGGGGCTCCGAGGCAGCCGTGAAGTACGTAGCCGAGTCGCTGCCCTACCTGTCCCAACGTCGAGCGGACGCGCCCACCCTCGGGACGGTGGAAGAGGATCTCCAGGGCCTTCTCAACGCTCACTCCCCCGCGGGCCAGGCGGCCACGGCGCTCTACAAGCTCGACCGCCTTCTGCTGGATTTGGCCGACGGGGAGTCCCCCCTCGATCCGACCGTCCTGGTGTCGGTGGAGAAGCCCGAGCCGGGGCTCGAAGTGCTATTGCGGGAACGCCTCGCCGAAGCAGGCCTCGGGCATGCCCCGTTGACCATCGACAACCGGGACGTCCAACAGGCTTCGGTCCTCATCGACGAGGCCGTGACGGTACCGTGGGAAGTCGATCGTTTCTGGGAGGCCTTCGAGGAGCAGGTCCTTCCCCGGGTCGCTGGGGGATCCGTCGTGCAGTTGGAGGGTCGACTGTCGGAGCCGCCGGAGCTGAGGGCCACCCTGGCCCGGGAAGCCCGGGACCGCCTCCTGGCCGCCGGGGCGGACGAGGGATCTTCGGTCCGGGTCCTCTCGGCCTTCAAGCAGGGGTTCTTCTGGCTGGACGAGGTGATCAAGCCCGCTCTCGCGGACCAAGACGTGGGCGAGATCGTCATTTCCTTCGTGGAGAACCAGCCTCCCGAAGCGTGGCCCCACCAGGCCATTCTCACCCCCCTCCGATGGCTCCACGAGATCCATCCCATCGACGAGGTGCTGGCCCGGGACCTGGATCTCGATCTGGACCGGATCCGCTTCGAGATGGTGGAAGAAGGCCCCACCTACGCCGTGTCCGTCAGCAGCCCCGAAGGCCGCGAGATCCTCTCCGGATCCTTCGAGCCCCGGTGGGTGCTGCGTCCCTATTTCGACCACTTCGACGACTATGAGCGGGTGCGCGTCACGACCGGATCCATCACGGCCCGGGTCGACGGCACGGAGGTGGTGGATCAACGGATCGTCACGGACCCGGAGTGGGTGTGGGACCACTTCCAGGCGTCGACCCTCCCGGCCCTGTACGACTACGTGATGGACCGCCACGAAGGCGAGCCCCGGGGCGACGGCCGGGACGCCCCCTACTTCGGCGAGCTGGCCGTCGAAGTGGAGCTCAGCGAGCCCGACTACCGGCTGGGCATCGAGAACGAGATCATCGCGCCGATGGACGCCCTTCACGAGGAGGTGTACTTCGGCACCATCGAGTTCTTCCATCTGATCGGACGAAACGCCCGGGGCTCGGACCTGACGTACCCGGGACGAATCCTCCCGTACATGCGCCCGAAGACAGGGGGCGGGCCCGGTACGCTCGAGACCCGCCTCACCGGATTCGCCACGGATCGGCCGGCCGTCGTGCTCGAGTACGGGACGAGCGACGGCGCGGAAAAGCAAGCGCGCCTGGACGTGGCCCGGGTCTCGGTCGAACGCCCTTCCGTACGGCGGGCGATCCTGCGGCCCGACGACGCCGCCGACCGGCACGTCCTGGACCTGGCCCTGCGGGTCCGGGTCGACACGGACCGGGACGTGCGCGACTCCCTGCTGACCTATGCGCCCCCACTCCGGGTGGACGAGTCGATGCTCTCGGCGGAGCAGGTCGCGGCCATCCTGTCGAATCTCCAATCCCTCCGCGCCCGGGGAGCCTACGAGTCAACCTTGAGCTACGAGGGTGTGGGCAACATCGAGCTGTGGGCGGAGTGGAGTCACGACCAGGACCCGGAGAGCCGACGAACGGCTTCGTTGGCCCCCAACGGGACTCCCGACCCGCTCCCGCATTGGGCCGTTCTCGTTCCCGAAGGATGGGAATACGGCGGTGAGCGCCTGGTCCAGTGGGACACGCCCATCCCGCCCGCCGAGGGACACGGGATCCTGGCGCAGATGGCACTGACCTTCCCGGAGGCCACGATGACCCGGGTGGGTGAGAGCTATCTGGGCAGGACCACCTGGGCCCTCGAGCTGGCTCCCCCTATCTCGGCCAGCCACCGGTCCATGGCCAAGATCACGACATACAAGCCCACCGTGGTCTACTCGGCCCGGCAGCACGCCAACGAGGTCT
>JAHEKK010000256.1 GCA_024638395.1 Gemmatimonadota bacterium
ACCGGATACCCGGGTCGCGATAGCTTCTACTAGCAAGCTTCGTGCTCTCGCCGAAAGTCCTTATTCCACAGGGCCTTTTTTCCGGCGACTGACCTCTCCGGGGTACACACCCCAGCGGCGAAATGAACCAGCTCAGGACGATCCTGCCCTATTTCCGCCCATACCGGGCCCACGTGGCCTGGGGCATGGTGCTGGTGGTCTTCGCCAATGCCTTCGCCCTGGCCGGCCCCTATCTCCTGAAGCTGGCCGTAGATGAGCTCTCGGAACCCGGGGTAACCCGGGAAAGGCTCCTCATGTATGCGCTGCTCATCGTGGGGGCGGCCCTCGTCGGCGGGGCAGCACGATACGGCATGAGGGAGCTGCTGAACGGCGTCAGCCGGCGGATCGAGGTGGATCTCCGCCAGAACTTCCTGTCCCACCTCCTTCGACTTGACGCGGGGTTCTACAACCACACGCGTACAGGCGACCTCATGAGCAAGGCCACGAACGACACCCTGGCCGTACGCCAGGCCGTCGGCCCTGCCGTCATGTACTCGGCCAATACCGTGGTCAACTTTACGTTGGGCCTGACCTTGATGATCTGGATCAGCCCCCGGCTGGTCCTGATTTCCCTGGTGCCCATGCTTCTCCTGCCACCGATCGTGATCCTCTTCGGGCGGGTCATCCATCGCCGCTTCGAGAAGATCCAGGAGCAGTTCTCGACGCTCTCCACCATGGTGCAGGAGAACCTCAGCGGAGTCCGGATCGTCCGTGCGTACCAGCAGGAGACCCCTCAGGCCGAGGACTTCGAAGCCCTCAACGAGGAATACCTGCAGCGGAACATGCGGCTCGCCTACGCCTCGGGAGCCTTCCATCCCACCCTCGGGCTCCTGACGGGGTTCGCCATGGTCGCCGTGCTGTGGGACGGCGGACAGCAGGTCATGGCCGGCGTGATCACGGTCGGAGACTTCGTGGCCTTCTCCTTCTACCTCGCGCTTCTGATCTGGCCCATGATCGCCCTCGGCTGGGTGGTCAACCTCTTCCAGCGGGGCGCGGCCTCCATGGGCCGCATCAACAGCATCCTGAACGCGGTTCCACGGATCTTGCCCCCGGATCGTCCGGCCCCGGCTCCGGTGACATCTCCTTCGTGGCCGAGCCGGGCCAGACCGTCGCCATCGTGGGACCCACGGGGTCCGGCAAGAGCACGCTCGTCAGCCTCATCTCCCGGGTGTACGACCCCACCGGGGGCGAGGTGAGGATGAACGGCGTGGCGCTTCCGGAGTACGATCCCGCCGATGTGCGGGCGGCCGTGGGGTTCGTGCCCCAGGACACCTTCCTCTTTTCAGCGACCCTGGCAGACAATATCGCCCTGGGACTTCCGGCGGACGGCGACGAGGAGTACGACGAAGAGGTTCGGGCCGCGTCCAGGGCCGCTCAGCTCCATGACACGATTCTGGACTTCCCCGAGGAGTACCGGACCATGCTGGGGGAGCGGGGGATCAACCTGTCGGGAGGCCAGAAGCAGCGGGCGACCCTGGCCCGGGCCCTGGCCATGGGCCCACCAGTCCTCGTGCTGGACGACGCCCTGAGTGCCGTGGATACGCACACGGAGGCCAAGATCCTGGCCGATCTCCGGTCAGAACTGGAGAATCGGACGGCCTTCATCATCTCCCACCGCGTCACGGCCGTCATGGATGCGGACCTGATTCTGGTTCTGGACGCCGGCCGTATCATGGAACGCGGAGTCCACGCCGATCTCCTCGCCCGGGAAGGCACCTACGCCACACTGCTCCGCCGCCAGCTCCTCGAGCAGGATCTGACCTCGACCCCGGCCTGACCTCGTGGGCGCTACAGCCGTTCCAGGAGGAAGTCCGGCGTGAATCGGTTCAAATAGGCCGCCAACACCACGAAGGACCCACTCACGAGGAGCAGTCCCAGCAGGATCAGGAGCACACCGGACGCCTTCTGCACCATGGGCAGGAAATGCCGGAACCGTGAGAACGCTCCCAGGAAGCGGCTCAGGGCGAATGCCGACAACATGAAGGGGATCGCCAGGCCCATCGAGTAGACGAACAGGAGCCACACCCCGGTCATCAGGTGCTCCTGTGTCGCGGCCAAGGTCATGATGGCGCCAAGCTGGGGGCCGATGCAGGGCGTCCATCCCGCGCCGAAGGCAATGCCCACCGCAATCGTACCGAGATAGCCGGTGGGCTTGTCGGACACGTGGACCCGTTTCTCCCTGAGTAGCGGCGTCAGCTCGAAGACGCCCGTCAGGTGAAGGCCGAGGATGATGACGATCACCCCACCGATCCGCGCGACCCAATCGCTGTAGTAGAGCAGGAACCGGCCCAGGAACGTGGCGGAGGCACCGAGGATCACGAAGATCAGGGTGAACCCCGATACGAAGAGGGCCGCGTGGAGCATGACCCGTCGACGGTCGATGCCCTCCTGCAGGTCCTCGAGGCTCATGCCCGTCACGAACGACAGATAGCTGGGCACCAGGGGAAGGACACAGGGGGACACGAAGGAGAGGATGCCGGCGGTCAAGGCGATCCCGATCCCCACACTTTCGTTCACGTAGCCTCGTCTTCGTGTCTGGTAGAGAGGAGGGTTGTCCCGTCCTCCTGCCCCTGACCAACGCCCGGGGCGGCCTCCGCGTTCCGCTCCATGCGGGCAAGGCGTCGCTGTGCAAAGGCCCGAATCCCCATGGAGGCGCCGAGCCAGATCAGCAGAGCCGCCACAACCCACCCTGCAGCCCGAGGGAAGGTGGCGGCGAGTCCCCCGGCGATCAACAACGACCCGGCAACGGTGCCGAGGACCGTCCGGTCCTCACGTCCCAGCAGCCTGCTCCCGGCGAGGGCGTCTCCAAGGGCAGATCCGGCCCGGACGACGTCCGCTACGGTGAGCCCCGCGCCTGCCGAGCGCGTGCGCCACAGGTGCATACGCTCGTGAAGAGGGCCCTGGGGTTCCAGCGGCGTAGCCACGGCGTTCTCGGGAGCGGAGGTGGGGAACCGGGCCACCTGGCCGGGCAGGACGATCTCCACAGCCGTCGCGAGATCCGCCACAAAGAGACCTTCGAGCTGGCCCGCCAGGGAATTGTCCAGCACTGCGATGTCGATCTCCCAGTTTCCCAATAGGCTGGACCAGTTCAGGTTGCTGGACCCGATGCGGCACCAGCACCCGTCGGCCACCATGGTCTTCGCGTGGATCATGGGTCCCTGCCACTCGAAGATCCGGGCGCCGGCTTTCAGCAGTGCTCGATACCCGCCGCGAGAGAGGCTTCCCACCCAGGGCCAGTTGTTGTGGGCGGGAACCAGGATCCGGACGTCCACCCCGTCCCGTGCGGCGGCGGCCAGTGCCTCCGACACCGGACGCGGAGCGACGAAGTAGGGGTCGGTGATCCAGAGAGTCCGCTTGGCACTGGCCGCGATCAGCTGGGTGGCTCGATACACCCGGGATCGCCACGGCTGCCCCTGGATGACCCACACGGCCGAATCGCCCGCGTGGGGCACCTCGGTGTGGCCGACGCCCGCCTCCCTCGAAACGGGAGACCCCATGCTGGCCCAGGCGCGCTCGAAGGTGCCTCCCGCGGCCGCGGCGGCCGGACCCCTGATTTCGACGCCGGTATCCCTCCAGGGTGGCGCACCGTCTTTTCCGGCCCACTCGTCGCCGACACAAAAACCACCGACAAAGGCCACCTCGCCGTCGACGCACACCAGCTTTCGGTGATCCCGCTGCAAGACCCGAAGGGGGTCCCTGAACGCAGGCCTGTTGAAGGCCCGGACGTGGGCCCCGGCCTGGACCAGGGGCTTCCAGTAGCGCCGCGGGGTGGCCCAGCAACCGATCCAGTCATAGAGGACGTGGACGTGCACACCCGCACGGGCCCGCTCCACCAGGGCGTCCCGGAACCTCCGCCCCGTCTCGTCGTTCCGAACCACGTAGTTCTCGAAGTGGACCGTCTTTTCCGCTCGCTCGATGGCTTCGATCCACGTTTCGAATGTGGTCGGGCCGTCGAACTGCAGGGAAATCCGGTTGCCGGGTATCAACTGGGAGCTGGTCGCTCGACTCAGGGCGGCAACGGGGAAGTGATGGGACCACAGGGCCAGGTCGCTGTCGGGACGGGGGGCCTCAGGGTCCACGGCAGCCGTTCCGTGTCCGGATGAGCTCCGGCCCGCTCCGGGGCGAGTGGACAGGGGGACCTGCGGGCCCGATCGGGCTCACGACCGGGACCAGTAGCCGACCATCTTGTAGACCAGCTTTGCGACGAGGAAATCCGGAGCGTGGAGGCCGGGCAGAGGGGCGTGTTCCACTACATCCACGGCCACCACCCGCCGAGACTCGAACACCTTTCGCAGGAGACGCAGGGTGGGATACCACTCTCCCCCTCCTGGCTCCGGCGTCCCCGTGGAGGGCACCAGCGAGGGATCGAAATAGTCCACGTCGAACGTGATGTAGACGTCCTCCCCGAGACGGTCGACCGCCTGGTCGATCCACGCGTCGCCCGAGGCCACTTCCTCCGCCATGATCGTGGTGACCGAAGGTCGCTCCCTGGCAACCTCGATCTCCTCCTGGCTGATGCCCCGGAGACCGACGGCAACGATGTCGACCTGATCCATGACCCGGGCCAGGGCGCAGGCATGGGAGTAGGGACTTCCCTCGAAGGTTGCCCGGAGGTCCAGGTGGGCGTCGAACTGCAGGACGGAAAGCCTGTTCTCGCATCGCCGTGCCTGAACCGCGATGGCCGGGGACGACACCGAATGCTCACCGCCCAGCATCAGGACGCGCCGGTCTCCCGCCTCCTCCACCACACGGCCGTACGCGGCCTCCAACTCGGCGATGGCCTCGGCAGCGTTACCCCGGGCCAGCTCCAGCTGCGGAAACGTGTAGATGCCGGACAGGGACGGATCCCGGTCCGTCTCATGGTCGTACAGCTCGATATAGCGGGAGGCGTCGATGATGGCCTGGGGCCCGTTCCGCGTCCCCCCGCCGAAGCTGGTCGTGGCTTCGTAGGGGACCGGGAGGATCCAGGTATCCGACCCCTCGGGCGTTGCGCCGGCCCCGTACAGGCCCAGGAACCCACGGGGCAACTCCCAGGGCAGGTCGTCCAGGCCCTCGGGCAGCAGGCGGAGTCGGGCGCCACCGGATCGGCTGGGCGCGGCTGGGTCGGGCCGGTTCGGGGTCACGTCATCTCGATCGGACAGGTGATCCCCTCATACGCAACTGTGGCCCCGGCGGCTCGGCTGGGCTCGCTCAGCCCGAAAATCACGAGCTTGTGGTGAGTGAGCTCGAAGCCGTGGGCCGCGGCGGTTTCCTCGACGATGCGCTGGAGCTCCTCGCTGCGGAACTCGACGATATCGCCGCTTTCGGTGCAGACCAGATGATGATGTACAGGATCTTTGGAGAGCCTGTGTTCGTAGCGCTTGAACCCTTCACCAAAGTCGTGCTCCTCGACCAGCTCGCTACGGACGAGAACGTCGAGAGCGCGGTAGATGGTGGCTTTACCAAGGCGATGGCCCCGGCGCCGGACTTCGGCCTCGATGTCGTCGACCGATTGGTGG
>JAHEKK010000257.1 GCA_024638395.1 Gemmatimonadota bacterium
AAGAAGCCCCAGACCAGAAAGGACGAGACGACCCAGAGTGCGGGCATCTCACCCACGAACGAGATCGCACCGGGCCTGATCTCTCCGTACCGGCCGTGCATCTCTGCGAACCCGCCGGCAGCGGACACCGCGACGGGCGTCAGGACCAGGAAGCCGACGATCATGATCGTCCCCTGGATGAGGTCCGTCCACGCTACGGCGTGCATGCCCCCGACCACGGTGTAGACGATCACGATCCCGCCGAAAACGAAGAGGCCCAGGAGATAGGGCACGCCCAGGAGCACCTCGAACACGTTCCCGGCAGCCTTCAACTGTGCCGCGATGAGAGGGATGAAGGCCACCAGCATGATGGCCGTCGCCACGATTCCGACGGCCTTCGAGTAGTAGCGGGCCTGGAAGATGTCGACGAGGGTCGTGCACTTGATCCGGTTCGACAGGCGCTGGAGCCGATCGCCGATCAGGATATAGGTGAACCAGGGAGCCGCAGCCGAGGAGAGGCCTCCCGGGGAGAAGTTGTATCCCAGGACGCGCTCGGCGCCCACGGCTCCCATGTAGGAGCTTCCGCTCATCTGGGTGGCGGAGTAGGAGAAGCCCACAGTGGCCGGTCCCAGCTTGCCGCGAGCCAGGAAGTAGTCTTCCTTCGTGCCCTGTCGCCGGCTCACCCAGAGACCCAGGGTCAACATCCCGCCGAAGTAGACGACCAGAATGACCGTGTAGAGTGCGGTGGCGCCCACTCGCCTAGTTGCCGGTGCGTATGTGGTAGGCCGCCGCCGCGATGATGTAGACGTAGCCGCCGTACAAGACGATCCACACGCCCCAGTCCAGATTGGCGGGTCCCGGGGGCCAATCGACCACCAGCCCGACGCTCCCGGCCACCATGAACACGGCCATGAGGGCGGCTGAGATCCACGGGAACCCGCGGCCCGGATCACCGCTCACTGCCATACCTCGTCCAGCACGCGGAGGATGTTCCCTCCCAATACCTTCGCGATGTGGTCGTCCGAGTAGTCGTTGGCTACCAACCACCTGAGGATGTTCTTCGAACCCTCGGTGGGATTCTCGATCCCCTTCACGTAGTCCACCCGTTCGTATTCCGGTGCCTCGGACCCGTCTCGCGGCTTGTGGGAATCACCGATGGAAAGGGTCTCAGCCGAGACCTGGTGGAGCCCCACGTGATCGCCGTAGAGCGTGTCCGGCCCGAAGGCGACGTGATCGATGCCCACGAGGTCTTTCACGTATTCGAAGTGCTCCATGAACCCTTCGATGTCGTGGCGCGGGTGGTTCGCGGTGACCGTGGTATGGGGCGCGGCCTCGATCCCGATGACACCCCCCTTTCCGGCCACGGCCCGGATGCAGTCGTCGGAGGCCAGGCGACGGATGTTCCAGAGCCCCCGCGCACCCGTGTGGGTGAGGAAGATCGGATGCTTACTACACTCGACCGTGTCGAGGGTGGTTTGATCGCTGGAGTGGGCGCAGTCGATGGCTATGCCGACTTCGTTCATGCGTGCGACGGCGCGTCGACCGAAGGACGTGAGCCCGCCGTCCCCCGTTTCCTTGAGACCCGTGCCCAGAGCGTTGGACTCGCTGTATGTGATGCCCAGCACCCTAAGCCCGATGCCGTACAGGATCTCGATCCTGTCCAGCTCGTTTTCGATCATGGCGGCCCCCTCCTGGGCGCAGACAAGGGCCAGGCGTCCATCCCGGTGAGCGCGGTGGATGTCCTCTACCTTCTCCGCTTTGATGATGAAGTCCTGGTGGGCCAGGTCGCAGAGGCGCATCCCCATGTCGTAGATCACGTCCTCCCACTTCCATCCGCTTTTCGAGGTGATGAAGCAGGCGCCGTCCTGAAAATTGTCGAACACGCAATCCCACCATGAGTCGGCCAGGGCCTCATAAGCCGTGGACACCCTGGCCTCGGAGTCGTAGTCCGGGATCTCCGACGCTCGCTTGGGAAACAGGTGGGGGTGTTCGTGGAGAGAGATCATCACGAGCCGCTGGGCCAGCTCGTGAACCCGCTTCTCCCCCCGGGAGTCGAGGGGAACCAGGTAGGGCTCGAAGAGGCTCTCCCCGTCCAGGAGGTCGAATTCCCGGAAATCCCGCGTTGCCTTCAGATAGTCGAAGGATCGGTACCCGTCGTAACGCTTGTCCGTGCCCAAATGGACCCTCCTGGATGGTCGCCGGCGGTGGGGCCGCAATAGATGCGGCGTCCTCTTCGGAGACAAGTTGGACGCCTGGTTCACCTCTGGAATCGGCGGCACTACATTTGCGTTCGGACCTCCGTGAGAGGCCCCAGCGGTCGGACCACGCGCGGGCGCGCGGCCCCGTCCACCGCTGCAACGTTTTTTGTCCCCAGCCCGGGGACGGAGTCTACCCACATGCGCAAAAGGATGGGGGCCCTCGGGCCCTCCACACTGGCCGCCTGGTTCCTGGTGGCCGCCTGTGCGTCGGAGGAAGCGCCGACGCCCGGAACGAGCACAGAGGCCTCGGTCCGCGAGATCGTGATCGAGACTTCCGATTTCGCCTTCGCAGGGCCCCAAGAGATGGTGGCGGGCCCGGTGCGGATCCGTATGGTCAACAAAGGCCAGGAGCTGCACCACGTCACCCTGGTCCGCATTCCCGCAACGGGGTCCCTGGACCATCTGGCGACCGAGACGTCGGATGTCGGTCTGATGGACGCCCGGTATGAAGCCTTTGGGGGCCCCAACGCCGTCGGCCCGGGCGGAGAGAGTGTCGTCGAGGTGCACCTGGAGCCCGGCTCCTACGGGTTGATCTGTCTGATTCCCTCTCCCGACATGGTGCCCCACTTCAAGAAGGGCATGGTGGCGGCATTCACGGTCGTCGACGGCGAGGAAGCGACCACCGCCGCTGCGGTCCCGGCGGACGCGGATCTCACGTTGAGCCTTGCCGAGTACGGCTTCGCATGGGAGTCGCCCCCCACGGCCGGCCGCCACCGTATCAAGGTGGAGAACCGGGGCATGGAGGCTCACGAGGTGTTCATTGCCCGCCTCGCGCCGGGCAAGACGGCCCACGACCTTCTGACCTGGATCGAAGCCCCGGAGGGCCCACCACCGGGTGAGGCGCTGGGAGGCGTGGGCTTCATGAAGACTGGCCTCTCCAACATCATGGAGGTCGAGCTAACGCCGGGTCGATACGCCCTCTATTGCTTTGTCCCTACGGTAGATGGGGTGCCCCACTTCGTGCATGGCATGATTCAGGAGTTCGACGTCGCGGGCTAGGCCGGGGCGGCTCAGCCGGGGCCGGGACTTCAAGGAAATACCCGGCCCCGGATCCCGGCGGAGAAGTCCTCCCGGTCGGCGAAGCGGCGCGCGGCGTCGTTGATCCGGAAACGCTCCCGGATTGCCTCGTAGGGAAGGTCGGTGTCGACCAGCCCCAGGTCGTAGGCCAGGCGGTCCGAGTATCCCGGGAACAGGATTCTCGGGCTCCAGGGAATCCGCCCCGGAACGAGCTCGTTCACGTGACCCACGATGTTCGTCGTGCAGGTGTTCGTGATCGTGTTGTAGAACTGGGGGTGGTCTCGGAGCGCGTTGGCCATCTCGAGCATGGAAACGAAGAGGGCACGTACGCGGTCCGGGGGCGCCGCCACGGGGTAGAGATACACGTCGTCTTGCCGGTGATTCGCCCGGAGGCCGATGGCGTCACGCTCGTCGGCCACGACGTACATGATCTCGTACCGTTTCAGCAGTCCGCCAAGAGGTGAGAATGACTCGCCCACTTCCTTACGGACCTCGACCGAGATCGAGATGAAATCAGAGTCGGCCGTTCTCGATTCGCCGGAGGGAAGGGTGCCCGCGATCGGCGATCCGCCGAATTCGAAGCTCAGGAAGGTGTGGGCCGCCCCGCCGAAGTCGGAAAACGGCTCGACCACGAACCAGGCTCGAGTGAGGCGCCCGAGGTCGTAGGTCCGGTCGTCATAGCGAGGTTGGTAGTCCTCCGGCGAGTCGTAGCGGGTATTCCGGACATCGCGAATCCGGACCGTGTCCCCCAGGAACTCGGCCTCGGGGAGGACGGCCTGGTTGGGGATCCACGGGCGGTCATTGGACGGCCGGGGCAGGGACCATGCGGCGCCGAGGGCCAACATCGCCACGACCGTCCCGACCGTCCACCTTCTCTTCGCCATGCCGTCCTTCGGCCTGTCCTGTGGTTGGTCCAATGAAAGCGGCTACCGAAGGGTAGGATCGGGATAGGGGGGCACGTGGACGAGTCGGCTGAAGCCGAACGTCCGGGATATGCCCAGAACGAGTCCGCCGTTGGCCCTTCCGTCCATCCACTCGTCGATACGGACGGTGGCGCCAAGGTCGAGAACCGACTGTTTCGAGATCTGGAGCCGGATCCCTGCGTCGGCCCACCACCGGGTGGGACCGCCCCTGTCGGGGATCTCGGCGTAGAGGTCTCCGACCAGGGCCCTGCCGGAGAGGCCAAGAGCCCTGTCGACTCCCAGACCGGCCTCCCAGTGGTGCCCTCCGTCCGGGTCCCGGGCCCAGGCCCTCGCCGCATTGGCGTGGAGGCGGGTGGCCCCCAGGGTTCGGGTTGCGAGCACGCGCAGGCGGCCGCCTGCGTTCACCCGTGCCAGGTCGCCGGCGCCCGGAAGCGAGAGGTCGCCCCGAAGCGCCAGAGCGGGGGCTCGGCGCCCCTCCTGGTTGAGGTTGTAGAACAGATGGAGGTTGACGGTCTCCAACCCCGTCGCCGTCTCTCCGGACTGACGGGCCCACGCCCCATGACCTTCGACGCCTGCTTGCAGCCCGCGGCCGATCCCTACCTTCGCTTCGAAAACGGCTTCGGCCTCCAACGCCTCGTTCTCCTGTGCGAAGGCTCCGGAACCCAACTGCCATTCCCACTCCAGGAACTTGAGGGCGTAGGCATCTTCCACCCGGGTGGGCCGCCCCTCGTCGAGGTGGCGGTAGTCTCCCTGAGCCACCGCGGTGGCGGGGAGGGCCGATGCGAAGGCTACCGCGACGCCTATGACTGCCGATCGGGCCCTCACGATCCACCTCCTCCCGACGTGTCGTTGTGTCCCATGTGCCCCATGCCCGGCGGGAGGTCCGCGTCGGGGTGCCCCTGGGGGAGCCATCGCCCGTCGGGCTTTTGCGTCGGGATGCGCATGGCGTCCATGGGCATCTCGCCGTGGGCGTCGTCAGGGATCATCGGAGGGACGACCGAGTCCTGGTTCCGGTACAACATCTGATGAAAGAGCCGGGTGATCTCCGGCCCTTTCTGATCGCGGGTTAGAGAGGCATCGACCATGATATCGTTCGCCACATCGTGCATCATGTGGAGGTTGTCGAAGATGTGGGCCGCGGCCGGGAACATCTCGGAAAAGCGGGGTGCGACCTGGGCGGTCAGAGGCATGTACGCGGGCAGGTCGCTGAGCACCGAGTCCGCGAAGGTTACGAGCACTTCCTCGAGGGCGTTCCTGCGAGCGTCATGGGTTTCCTCCATCAGCGCTTCGTAGACTGCCGCATGGTGCCAGTGATACGACCACAGGATGCCGTTCATCTCGGGGAATCGCTCCGCG
>JAHEKK010000258.1 GCA_024638395.1 Gemmatimonadota bacterium
CACGGGAGGTCCAATGCGACGTTCGGTTTGGGTGCTCACGCTTCTGACTCTCGGGGCATTCACCAGCGCCTCGGCGGAGGGCCAGACGGCACAGCGGTTCTCGATCCAGGTGTCGGCCCTGGGCAACACGCTCTTCGGCGACGACTTCGAGGGCCTGAAAACCGGATTCGGAGGAGAAGCCCAGCTCCGGTTCAATCCGAGCGCCTTCTCCATCGGCGCCGGCATCCAGTACACCTACCACGGGGTCGACCTGGAGTCGCTGGGGCTCGCGGCTCCCGGATTCAGCATCAATTCCTCCCTGACGGGTTTCTTCGTCGAGCCCCGATATGTGTTCGACATGGGCAGCGACAGGGCCGCCCCCTATCTCTCCAGCCGTTTTTCGGTGTCGAATCTCACCCTCAAGGCGGAGCTCCAGGGTGAAACGGCCGAGCTGACCGACACCGGGCTCACGTTCAACGGCGGCGGCGGAGTTCTGGTCCGGCTGAACGCCCGCTCCAACCTGGATTTCGGAGCCACGTTCGGGTACAAACGCCTTGGCGTGATCAGCTCCGGCACCGAAGAGAGCGGAGAGGGCTCAGGCACCAACATCATCTACCGGATCGGGATCGCCTTCGGGCTCGGAGGCTAAGAGGGTCCCCTGCCATGCCCGAGGTGGTCTTCCCCGGCGGGGCAGCGGCACGGACCCGATCGTCAGGGGGGTGCCGAGCCCGGAGCCGGAACGAGTCGGACCACGCGCCACGCTCCGCTGGATGCGTCCAGCGTCGCGATGAACTGCATCTCCCCTTCCCGGGTCCCACCGAACGCCGTGCGTGAGCGTACCGCGACGGTGAATGTGGCGCTCGTCCCGTTCACCCTCACGTCTCTCGCCGCTCCGTTGAAACGCAGGCGCCCATCGGCGGCGGTTTCCACGTAACGCTGGTGGGCTCCCCGCTCGCCGTCCGGAAGGAGGGCCAGGACCTGGTCGTGCAGCTCTGATTCCAACAAACCGGACAGTCCTTCGACCAGGGCGGTAACGTCCGATACCGAAGGGGCGGCCGGCGGAGGAGGTGCGGCTGGAGCCGCCGCGGTAACGCGAAGGCTGTCCCTGATGCCGCCCGTTGCCGCAACGATCCACGCCGGACCTTCCGAGACCGCCGTGATCCGGCCATTGGCATCCACCGAAACCCGGCCAGGGTCGGAGGATGACCAGGCCACGGATTGGCCGGGGACCCCTTGCCCGCCGGCGTCGACAACCCGAGCCGTCAGCCCCCTGCCCTCGCCGACTTCAAGGGGGCCGCCGTCACCAACAATGCTTACCCGGGCCGGCACCGGATCCCTGGGCTCCGGTGGAGGGTCGGGAGGCCTTTCCTGCTGTACCGGGGCGGCTACGGTCACCGGGTGGCGACGGGCCAGGTTCGTCTCGCCGTGGGACGCAACCACCGAAGCCGTGCCGGGCCCCACCGCCCGGAACCTCCCCCCGCCGACGGAGGCCAGCACTCCGTCGTCGGTGGATGACCAGGTGACCCCCGAAGCCGAATGGCGCTGTCGGTCCTCATCCAGAAGCCACGCTGTGACCTGTACGGTGGCATCGACCTGCATGCGGTTCGGGGCCGGGTCGAGGACGAGTTCCGTGAAAGCGGGGCCCTGGGCAGGCTCTACGGTTATCTGACCCAGCACCGTGTCCACACCGATCACCACCGACAGCGCCACAACACCGGCAGAGCGGGTGAACAGGGTACCGGCCGCGTCGACGGTGGCGATTTCCGCAGGAGACGCCGTCCACACAGCGCTGTCCGGCGGCACGACCGAGCCGTCTCCCCGGCGCACCTGGAACCGTGCCTGGCTACCGGCCTCGATCTCCGTGGGGCCCACCAATGCCACCGCCCCGGAGGAGAGCACCGAGAGGGTTCTGGGACCGTCGGTCTCGAGGCCCCGACCCGAGAGCGACAGCGTCGCGTTGCCCGGTCCCACGGCTTCGACCAGGCCCGTCGGGGACACCGTCGCCACGGAGGGGTCGGAACTGGCCCAGACGGCGTCCCTATCCGTCAAGCGGTCCGATGGAACGTCCGTCCGCAGTTGGAAACGCGCGCCTACGGAAACGGTCGTGTCGGCTGGGGCTATCGCAACCCCCAGGGGCTCGAAGGAATCCCCACCCCCGGGCCAGAACAGCCAGGCGAGCAACACGAGGGAAGCCAGGGCTGCCCCGGCAAGGGGGCGGCGGGCCCACTCCGGGATCCCGTCGGCCATGGTCCACGGGGGCGACTGCGAGGGGCTCGCGGCCGGCTCACCCTCACCCGGGCGAATGATGTCCGTGGGGGGAGGGTGGCTTCCACCCCTTTTGACCGGTGGGATCGCGGGCTCCGCCGCATCGGGGCCCGACGTGACCACGGCCACCGTCAGGCCATCGGCCGGAGCCCCCGCGACGCTTGGGACGGCGGGCTCCTCCACACGTCCCGTGCGCCCCTCCTCCGGTTTCACGGGCGCTTCCGGCGGCTTCGCGGCCCCGGGCCGCTCCCCGGGATCCTTCTCCGGGGGAGGGGCCAGGTCGAGGGGGGCAGCTCCCCAATCGAGACCCGACAAGACCTGGGTCCGATCGGGAGACACACCCGGCGGCCGGGGCATGACCACCGTTGCATCGGCCCCTCGGACAACCACCAGGATCTCGGCTGAGCGGCCCTCGCACTCGGCCCTCAAGGCCGCGGTGCCGGCGGCCAGGCCGCGCGCTTCCCCGCTCGGCGTCACCTGAACGACACCGGAGTCGGACGAGGTCCAGATCAAGTCCCGGCCTGGGATCGGGCGACCGTACTTGTCGACCGGGTACGCCTCGAGCTGCTCCTGCTGGCCCGCGGTCAGCTCCACGGAGGGTACGGAGCTCAACACCTGGACTACGGTCTGGGCGACGACGTCGACGGTGGTGGTGCCACTCACATCCTCGCAGGAGGCGGTGATCACGGCGTGTCCCGGGTTGATCGCAAAGACCTTCCCCATCTGGTCCACCGTGGCCACCTCGTTGCCCGACGAAGACCAGGCGACGGCTCGACCCTCCAGCGGCTCACCGCCGGGCCCTTCGACCCGGCAGGCGAAGCTGTGGTGG
This sequence comes from Gemmatimonadota bacterium, assembly GCA_024638395.1. Taxonomy (GTDB): domain Bacteria; phylum Gemmatimonadota; class Gemmatimonadetes; order Longimicrobiales; family Gaopeijiaceae; genus JAHEKK01. The sequence continues at coordinate 3,074 of JAHEKK010000258.1, forward strand.
TCGCCTACCTCGATGGGCGACGCGAGGGTATTGATGACCACCTTCGCGACGGGCACCGGCCGAACCACCACGCGGACCTCGCACCGAAGCCCTCCGGAGGTGGCGGTCACGACGACCTCACCGGGACTCGACGCCTTCAGCCACCCACCATCCATCGGCGCCACCACCGAAGCGTTGCCGGTATCCCAGTGTACGGCGCCCGCGGGAACCTCGACCCCGTCAGCCGCGAAAGCTCGGATCTCCAGCTGCGCGTCCTCGCCTACATGCATCTCCACGGTGGACGGTGTCACTTCCAGCCTGGTGGCCTCCGGAAGTACGACTTCGACGTCCAGGGTGGCCACGGCCCCCCCACTGCGGCCGACGATGACGGCCCGACCGACGGAATGGGCATTCAAGACGCCATCGAGGGTCACGGAAACGATGTCACGGTTGGTCGAGGACCAGCGGACCGTCCTTCCGGTCAGCTCCGCTCCGCCTGCATCCAGGAGTCGCGCCTCGAGCCGCTCGCGGGTCCCCGGCGTCAGGGGCCCCCGGGGCGCATCAACCCCGATGTCCTTTACCCTGCGGCCCCACATCACCAGGTCACCGGCCGGCACGAGCCGATCCACCGACCTCCTGAACTCTTCCGTGACCGCAGCCATCGAAGGCCAGCGGTCCTCCGGATTCTTCGCCAACATACGCTCGACCACCGCGGCCAACTGCGGCGGGCACTCGGGTCGGGTGCTCGCCAGCTTCTCCGGCTCCTTGGCCGAGTGCGCTTGGAGCACCATGAGTGTCGGGCCACGGAAGGGAGGAACCCCGGCCAGGAGCTCGTAGGCGACGGTCCCCAGGGAATACTGGTCGGACGCAACCGTCAGGGAATCGCCACGGCATTGCTCCGGGCTCATGTAGGCGGGCGTCCCGATCAGGTGTCCGGTTCGGGTCAACCCGGAATCACCCTGTACTTTTGCGATCCCGAAGTCGGTGAGGAGCGCCCTCCCCGCGTCATCCAGCAGGATATTGGACGGCTTGATGTCCCGGTGGATGACGGGGGTTCCTCGGTCGTGGGCATGGGCCAGGGCATCGCAGATCTGCACCATCCAGGTCACAACGAGCTCCGAGGGGAGCCCTCCCGAGGCATCGGTGACCACCTCGGACAGCGTCCGGCCGCTCACATATTGCATGACGATGTACAGCAGATCGCCGCGCTCCCGGATGTCATAGACCGGGACGATGTGCCTGTGGTTCAGCTGAGCCATGGTCTGGGCTTCCTGGCGGAAGCGCCGGACCATCTTCGGATCCATCACGACGGCGGGCGAAATGAGCTTCAGCGCCACAGGGCGGTTCAGGGCCAGATCCCGCGCGAGGTATACACCAGCCATGCCCCCGTAGCCGATGACGCCCTCAACCTCGTATTTGCCTGCCGTCGCCTCTACCAGCCGGCTCAGGAGCGTCTGCCAGATACCGCCCCGGTCCATGTCGAACTCTACGTTCGCATCGCAATGATGACAGATCTGGGCGTCCGCGAGGATGGGCTCACCACACTCGGGGCACTGCCTGATGTCCGCCATACCGATCCGATTCGGGTGGGCCTCGGGGAGTCGTCAGCGATGTGCGGGGTTCAACTCGGGGTCGTGCGACCCCCTCCCGCTAGGATAACGTATGCAAGCCCCGGGACGGGACGCCAGACGAGCCCCGCGGTCGACTTGACGCCGGCAATGGAGCGGCCTCAATTGGCAACGCGGCCGGGAGCCACACACCCACCCAACGCCCCCAGTTCGCAAACGGGGGCCGCAGCATAATCGGTGGACCCCTCGCTCATACCGTCATCACGAGCGTCAGGAGGGACATGAACGGGTTCGTCAGAGGGTTGGCTTTTCTCGCAACGGGGCTCGGTTTCTCGGCGAGCGTACTCGTGGCCCAGGAAGACCGTCCGCCTCCGGGAGACGACGCCTCGGCACACAGTGCCTTGGGGGCGTTCATCGCCGACGGGAGCTTGGACATGTCCGATCGCGACGTCACGGCCCGGGCTCGCCTGCTCAGCCACCAGACCATCGACCAGGAAGGACGTTTCCCCTCGGCCAACACCTGCGGAACCTGCCACCCCGAGCACTACCGGGAGTGGTCCGTTTCACAGCATGCCTACGCCCAGATGAGTCCCGTCTTCAACGCCATGCATGGGACCATCCTGAAGCTCACCAACGGCACGAACGGTGACTTCTGCATCCGGTGCCACACCCCCGTGGGCATGAACCTCGGGGAGCCCGAGTTCATGACCAACATGGATCGGCACCCCACGTCACGAGAGGGCGTCACCTGCATCGTCTGCCACCGGGTGGGAGAGGCCTACAGCAAAGTTTCCGGACGCCTGGCCATCGTCGAAGGTGACCTCTTCGACCCGGTCTACGGACCGACAGGCGACGCAGAGCTCAATCGGGTCATCCAGTCCGACGAGTTCAGCGTGAACACCGAGAGGGGGC
>JAHEKK010000259.1 GCA_024638395.1 Gemmatimonadota bacterium
ACGATCCGGGAGGCGACGATACCGATCACCCCGGGATGCCAGCCCTCCCCCGCCAGCACCAGCCCCCGGTCACGTTCCGGCGAATAACTCAACGCGAGCTGCTCGAGGGCCTCGTCCAGGGTCCTGTGGTCCAGGTCACGCCGCTCCCGGTTCAGCCTATCGAGCCCGGAAGCCAGATCCTCCGCCTCGGTGTCATTCTCCGTCATGAGAAGGCGGAGGGCGTCCTCGGTCTCGCCGACGCGGCCGGCGGCATTGATGCGAGGGGCCAGGCCATAGGCTACGGACGTGCCGTCCAGGGGGAACCTCAAGCCGGCCCGGGCCATCAGGGCCCGGAGGCCCGGCCGTTCGGTCTGGCCCAGTGCCTTGAGGCCGTACCGCACGAGAATGCGGTTCTCGCCCTCCAGAGGAACCTGATCGGCCACGGTGGCGAGGGCCACAAGGTCGAGATGCGCCCAGAGCCCGTCCTCGGGGAGACCTGCCTGACGACTCAGGAGTTGGCAGATCTTGAACGCAACCCCCGTCCCCGACAATCCCTTGTTGGGGTAGACGCAGTCGGAGCGGTTGGGATTCACGACCGCATAGGCCGGAGGCAGGGTTGCCGACGGCCGGTGATGGTCGGTGACAATCACGTCTACGCCGGCCCCGGTGGCCGCCACGACCCAGTCATGGGCTCTGATTCCGCAGTCCACGGTGACCAACACCCGGGCCCCAACCTCGGCAGCCCGCCGCACACCCGACGCCCCCAGATCGTACCCGTCGCGTAGCCGGTGGGGTACGAAGGTCTCTGCCCGGCCACCGAGCTTTCGGATCCAGCCTGCCAACAGCGCGGTTCCCGAAATACCGTCCACGTCGTAGTCCCCGTGGATCAGCACCGTCTCCCCGCGATCGATGGCGTCTGCGATCCGTGTGCAGGCGCGCACGCCATCCGTCAGCTGGGTCGGATCGTGGAGACCTTCGATGAGGGGGCGAAGGAACGACTTCGTGCGCTCCGGATCACCAAACCCCCGGACGGCAAGGAGGGCACAGAGAGGTTCCGGGAGCGAAAGGGCCGCGCTCAGGGCTGCGACGACCGCCGGCTCCGGCGGGGCTCGCAGGACCCAGTCTGGGCGAAGGGGGGGAAGAAGGCCGCCGGGCGTATCGGGGTTGGCGATTACTCCTCCTCGCCGGCTTCGGGGGCGACCTCCCCGGCAGCCTGGGCGGCGTCGTCCTTGTCCGCCGGCATATCCTCAGCGGCCACGGGAGCCGTAACGATGACGCCGCACGATTCACAGAGCACGAGGCGCGCGACCGCCCGGATCTCGTGCTGCACCTGGAGGGGGATGACCGAGTAGCAGGAGCCGCACGCTCCGTCCTCCGTCATGGGGGCGACGGCAACCCGGCGCCCGCCCCTGATCAGATTGTCGTATACCCGGCGATAGCGCTCGTCGATATCGGTGGCGAAGCTCTCCCGTTCCCCCTGGAAAGCGCTGAGCTCGGCCTCTGCAGCCTCGCGGTCGGCATTGAGCTCTCGCTTCCGTGGCTCCACCGCGGCCTTCTCCGCCTCCATGGAGCGGCCTTGCTCTTCCAGGCGGTCTTCGAATCGTCCGATCTGATCCAGAAGGCTCACGGCCTCCTGCTCTTCCGATTCAAGTGCGCGGCGCACGAGCCCCAACTCGGCCTGAACGGCAGCTTCCTCCCTCACGTTCCGGACCTGATTGAGGCGATCCTCCAGGCGCTGCACCCTGGCGCGCTTCTCGTCGACGGCAAGCTCGAGCCGCCGCTCATCGAGCTTCATCTCCTGAAGCCGGCTTGCCGTCGTGTTGTACTCCTGCTCCAGGCGAAGGGCGGGCTCGTCCACCTCCTCCAACTGAGGCTCGAAAGCACGGATCCTGTCCCGTGTCTCCAGGATTTTCTGATCGATGGTCTGGAGTTTCAGCAACTGGATGGAAATTGGATCGGTTTCGACCTTCACGATTCCTATGCCCCTTTGGCTTGCCTGATTGCGTTACGAGCCGACTTTCGCCAGTCGGTCCCGAGCTGTTGCTTCTCGGCCGTCAGCCGCTGCTTCTCTTTGACGAAGTGTTCCTTCTCGATCTCGCTGCCGGCCCCGTGGATCTGGGCGTCGATAGCGTCGAGCCGACCGTCGTACCCGGCCTGGAGAACCCGAGCGATCATTTCTTCGATGGCGGATCTGGAGGGGACCGGCTCCCCGTCCGACATCAACTCCTCGAATCGGCGAACGGCCGATGGGTCCAATCGGCCCGACGGATCCTCCAGATCGGGATCCATCACGAGCGCCTCGAAGATGGCACGGGAGATGTGATCGTCAAAGTCCGCAGGGCCCAGGCGCTCCGCAACCGGCTCGACGTATGCCCTGTGCTTCACGATGCCCTTGACCAGGTCCCGCTCCGCCCCGCGACGGGGGATCGTGGGGACGGGGGCTCGGCGCGCCTGGGGTACTGGTCGGCGCACGGGGACCCTCGATTGCCGGATCTCGTTCTCGAGGGTCGACCGGCTCACCCGGGTCCGCTCTTCGACCTTGGCGAGATACAGATCCCGGAGGGCGGGATCTTGGACGGCTCGCAGGGTCGGGAGCAGCCGGTCCAGCGCTTGCCGGGTCTTCTCGATGGACGAGAAATAGTCCCGCTCTTCCAACATCTGGATCTTCCGGTCGAGCACGTCCAACGCCGACTTGAGATACTGCTCCACCGCTGCGGCTCCCCCCTTCTGGGCGATGGAGTCCGGGTCTTCCCCGTCAGGGAACGTCACCACCGAAGGGTGCAGTCCCTTGGCCAACAGCAGGTCGGCGGCCCGAAACGTGGCTCGCAGCCCGGCGGAATCGCTGTCGAACAGGAGCAGAACCTTCTTGGTGTACCTCAGCAGCGTCACCGCGTGCTGTTCGGTCAGGGCCGTCCCCAGGGGCGCTACGGCCGCCTGGATCCCGACAGATCCGAGGGAAACGACGTCCATGTATCCCTCGACCACGAGGGCGTGCTCCTCCCTGCGGATGTGGTTCTTCGCCCAGTTGAGGCCGTACAGGATCTCGCTTTTGTGGAAGACGGGGCTCTCGGGCGAGTTGAGGTATTTCGGCGCCCCCTTCCGGCTCGTGCCGAGCAATCGTCCCCCAAAGGCCACCACCTTCCCGCCCACGGTCTCGATAGGGAATACGATGCGGCCTCGTAGCGCGTCGTAGGGTTGATCCCGTTTCTCGCTCTTCTTGAGCAGTCCTACCTCGAACAGGATGCGCTCGTCGAGGTCGTGGAGGAGGGCCCGATCCCGGAATGCGCGCCATTCGTCAGGAGCATAGCCCAGGCCGTACCGCTCCGCAGTCTCGCGGGAGATACCCCGCCCAGTCAGGTAGGCTCGCGCCTCCGCCCCCCTTTCTTCGTCCCAGAGGCACTCGCCGTAGAACGCCTTCGCGAACGCGAGGGCCTCGTGGTAGGGCCGGAGCGGGTCCTCGGACGCGCCACCTCGCTGCACGTCCCGCACGTCGACGCCACAGCGTGAACCGACGAACTTGACCGCGTCGGTAAAGCTCATGCCCTGGTGCTTCATGAGGAAGGAAAAGACGTCGCCCGACTCTCCCGACGAGAAGTCGTGGTAGAAGCCCTTGGCCGGCACCACGTAGAACGACGGCGTGCGTTCGTCCTTGAAGGGGCTGAGTCCCTTGAAGTCCTTTCCGGCTTTTTTGAGTTGTACGAACTCGCCGATGATGTCGACGATGTCGGCCCGCGCCCGGACCTCCTCGACCACGTCGTCGGGGATCATCGGAATCGCACCACGGTGACGCCGTGACCGCCCTCACCGGGGCCGCCGGGTCGGTGGCCCGATACACGTGGGTCGTCTTCCAGGACCTGGGTCACTCGCGCTTTGAGGGCGCCGGTACCCTTCCCGTGGATGATCTTCAGTTCGCGAAGATCCACGAGCACCGCTTCGTCGAGGGCTCGTAGCAGAGCCCCCTGGGCCTCGTCCACCCGCTGGCCCCGGAGGTCCAGTTCGGTGGCAGCGTCGGCCTGGACACTCCACCGGCTCGATCCCCTCCGTGGTTGGGCCGGGGTCTGATCCTCCAGTGGCTCCAGGTCGACGGCGGGGAGCTGCATCCTGAGTCCGCCCACCTCCAAACCGACCCGGTCCCCCTCGACGTCCATGACCACGCCCGTCGAGCCCGACTCACGCAGGCGCACACGGAGCCCGGGGGCAAGTTGGGGAGTTTTCCCCCCGCTTCTCCCGGAGGACCGCCTTGGTGGGCTCTCCAATCGTCGCACGGCTCCTTCCACCGCTCGCCTCGCCTCACGGGCGGCGTCATCGAGGGCCGCCCCCGATGCGACCTCCTTCTCCAGCCGCTCGATCGCATCCTCCACGGTCTTGCGAGCGTCGAGCAACATGCGTCGGGCTTTGGCCTCCATCCGGGCATCGTGCTTCTTCTCTGCCTCATCCAGCGTAGCCGCCCGCCCCTCGACTTCGGCGGTCAGCTGCATCACGCGCGCTCGCTCGTTCCCCAGCTCCTCCGCCAGGCGGGCGACCTCTTCCTCCTTGGATTCCAGGCTCTGGAGGACGTCGTCCAGCCTTGCCTCGGTCTCGTCCCGGTAGGCCTCGGCCCGGTCCATCACGTCGCCGGGGAATCCGAGCCCCCGGGCGATGGCCAGTCCATAGCTCCTGCCGGGGCGCCCTTTGGTGAACCGGTAGCTGGGAGCCAGCTGGTCGGCATCGAATTGCAGCGACGCGTTGACCAAGGCCGATCCGGTTCCCGCCAGGCGGCGCAACCCTCCGAGGTGGGACGTGACGACGCCGACGCACCCGGAGTCCTCGAGGGTCTCGAGTACGGCGCGAGACAGGGCCTCTCCCTCTTTGGGATCGGTGCCCGTACCGAGTTCGTCGATCAGGACCAGGACACCCGGCCCGGCTCCGTCCAGGATTTCCCTGAGATTCCTCAGATGGGCGGAGAACGTCGACAGGCTCTGGGCGAGGGACTGCTCGTCCCCCACGTCGGCGTAGAAGCGCCGAAAGACGGGCAGCCGGCTGCCGGGGCCCACGGGCGGAATCACACCTGATTGGGCCAATGCCGACAGCAGCCCCACGGCCTTCAGGAAGACCGTCTTGCCACCGGTGTTCGGGCCGGAAACGAGTACGACACGCTCTCCCTCGTACAAGGCCAGGTCGAAAGCCACTACCTCAGCCCCGGCGGCGACGAGAAGGGGATGCCGCCCCCGACGGATGTCCAGCACCGCGCCGTCGTCCCCGAGCTCACCCGGGGGCATGACCTCCGGCCGGGCTCCATCCCATGCCTGAGCCGCCAACGCCCTGGCTCGACGGGAATCCAGCTCCCCGAGGGCCTCGACGGATTCACGGAGGGCGAGCCCCAGGGGCCGGCAAGCGTCGGAAAGCTCACGAAGCACTCGTTGCGTCTCCCTGACTTCCTCCCGCTCCAGACTGCGGATCTCGTTCATCAGCTCGATCGCCGAGGGCGGCTCCACGAAAAGCGTGGCCCCGGAGGACGATTCATCGTGGATGTACCCACCCACCCGCCCCTTCCCCTCTCGAC
>JAHEKK010000260.1 GCA_024638395.1 Gemmatimonadota bacterium
TATCGGTGCGCTGCTTGTTCCGTCACGAATCCCCACCCGCAGAGGGTAGAAGGAAGCAGCCCAGGCGAGCGTCGGGGGCTGTCAGCGCCATTCCAGAAGGCCCGTCCGAATGGTGCGGCCGCCCCGCTCGAACACGAGGATGAACTGACGTCCCTGAAGCTTGGTGGCCGCGAGGACGTCGGCGGCTTCCTGGGCCGTGCGGACCCGCCGGTTGTTGACCGCAAGGATCACATCGCCTGCGACGAGGCCGGTGACCCGAGACAACGCCGCGGAGATTTCCACCACGAGGGCGCCCGCACCCGAGGCCAGGCGGCGCTCGGCCTGGACTCCCGGGGTCACCGTGATGACTTCGATGTCATCCAGCAGCTCGATGCGATCGGCGGCTGCCGAAGGAAGAGGCGCCGCCACCAGAATGACGGGGTCCATTCCCTCGACGCCCACCTCGACCCGGTCGCCCGCGCGCAGGTCCAGCATCACGGCTTCGTAGTCCAGAGGCGTAGCCAGCCGGCGGTCGGCGGCGGCGAGCAGGCGCGCGCCCGCGCGGATCCCCGCCGAGGCGGCGGGGGATCCCGGACTGGTCCTCGCGACACGTACGCCACGGGAACGTCCGAAGGCATCCGCCTCCACCGCCTGGACCTCGATTCCGATCCAGGCGCGCTGGACTTCCCCATGCTCCATCAGATCCTGAGCGACCCGTACGGCCCGGTCGATGGGAATGGCGAACCCGAGGCCTTCGCTTCCTCCACTCCGGCTGAAGATGGAGCTGTTGATCCCGATCACCTCACCCAAGGCGTTGACCAGCGGTCCACCCGAGTTCCCCGGGTTGATGGAGGCGTCCGTCTGGATCATGCCCAGGTAGAAGCCTTCGTCGCCTCCGCCCGGAAGGATATGGCGGCCCAACGCGCTCACCACGCCGGCGGTAACGCTCGGCTCCGAGTTGGAGATGAGCCGCCCGAAGGGATTGCCGATGGCCACCGTCCACTCGCCGATCATCAGGTCGGACGCCGTGCCCAGGGGGGCGGCCGGGATGTTCGCCGCCTCTCGTATGGAGAGCACTGCGACGTCGGTCCGGGAATCGGTGCCCACGAGGTCGGCGGCGAAGTCTCGGCCGTCCGGTAGCGTGACGAGGATCTCAGTGGCGTCTTCGATGACGTGGTGGTTGGTGAGCACGGTGCCGCGGGCGTTGACGATGACGCCCGATCCGAGCCCCTGCGTCTCCCGGTACGGCAGGAGGTAGTCGTCGAAGAAGGTCCGGCGCGTGGTACGCTCCCGGCGGAGCACCGAGATGGTGACGACCGACGGGGCAACTTCCTGAGCCGCGCGTACGATGGCGGTGGTGCGGGAGCTCTGAAGCTGGTCGACCAGGTCCGTCGTGGCGCGGAGGTCGGCGTTTCCGCGGTTGTCGGCGGAGACCGGGGCCACCTCCGAGGGACGTTGGACGATGGTGGGCCGTTCAGATTCACCGGAGCGGTCCCCGGGGATGGACTCCACGGTACAGGCCTGGGCGCCCAGGAGTGCCACCAGCAGTCCAGCCCCCATGGCCGTGGTTCGCTTCGGCCCCTTTCCGGGCGTCCCGTCCCCTTTGTGGCTGCCGGAAGAGCCGCCTACCTCCATCGTGGGGACTTCGACGTCGTCGGGGTACCGGACACGCTCCAGGAACAACCCGCCGGGGGGTGCCGGAGGTGACGTCTCAACGTTAGAGCGGTTCGCCAATAGATCCTCGAAGTCGTCGGCGGGCCGCTGTCCGCGGCCCACATCAACCATGGTTCCGACCAGGTAACGCACCATGTGATGAAGATATCGATTCGCGGTGATGGTGAAGCAGACGCCAAACTCCCAGGGAGCCCAACGGGCGTCGTGGATGTGGCAGTCGTATCCCCGGTCCGGTTGTCCGGCTTTGGCGAAGGACTCGAAGTGGCCCTCTCCCTCTAGACGCGCGGCGCACAAATCGATCAGCTCCGTCTCCAGGGGCTCCCCGAGAGGCCAGCACCAGCGTCGCTGGAATGGAGAGCGGGCGGCCGGATCCGTCCCCACCTGATAGCGGTACGTCCGGTCCACGGCGTCGAACCGGGGGTGGAAGTCGTCACGGGTTTCAGAGACCGACGCCACCCAGACGTCGTCGGGGAGCAGGGCGTTCAGGGATTTCTCCAGAGCTGGTGCGGACCACCGTGAAGGCAATGTCACAGCTGCGACTTGCCCTCGTGCGTGGACTCCGGCATCGGTGCGTCCAGACGCGTCGACGGGCCGGCGGGTACCGGTGAGGCGCTTGATCACCTCCTCCAGCTCCCCCTGGACCGTTCGGTCCCGCGGCTGGATCTGCCATCCGTGGAAGGCCGATCCGTCGTAGTGGAGCGTTAGCCTGAAGCGCGTATGCGATTCGCCCATCATCCCCGTGGAAATCGCCCGCTGACCCGGGCAGTTTCCTGCATCAGGAGGGGAAAAGGGGAAAGCTACCCACGCCCCCCTTCAAGTCAACCTGACGGGGTAGCGGCAGGGCCCGGCGGCGCGTATAGGTGGCTATCCGGGAACCTCGGCCCCGCCCACCCCACCGCGTCCCGGAAGAGACCTCTCTCACCGGACCGCCATTGCCGGACCCCCGTCCGCCCTTTCGCGACTCCACCATCGTCCTCTGAAATGACCGACCCACCCGAGACACTGGTAGCGATCCTCCGCAAGGTCACCGCGGGGGAGGACCTCTCCGCAGCTGAGGCGGAAGAGGGCTTCCACTTCATCATGGGGGGGACCGCATCCTCGATCCAGGTCGCGGGGCTCCTGTGCGCCCTTCAGGCCAAGGGCCTGTGCGGAGCGGAAATCGCGGGAGGCGTACGGGCCCTTCGGCGGGCCATGATCGCCGTGGATGCAGGGGAGCGGGACGTGGTCGACACGTGCGGAACCGGTGGAGGCGCCGTCACGACCTTCAACATCAGCACCGCAGCGGCTCTGGTGGCGGCTGGCGGTGGCGTTTCGGTGGCCAAGCACGGGAACCGGTCCTTCACATCGAGGTCCGGGAGTGCCGATGTGCTGGAGGCCCTGGATGTCGCCATCGACCTGACTCCGGAGCAGATGTCACGGGTGCTGGACGAAGTGGGGATCGTGTTCATGTACGCTCCGCTCCTCCACCCGGCCATGCGTCACGTGGGTCCCGTCCGGAAAGCCCTTGGCGTGACGACGATCATGAACCTCCTCGGACCCCTCACCAATCCCGCCAGGGCCAGGCGGCAGGTGGTGGGTGTGGCCGACGCCCAGTTGCTTCCTCTCGTGGCCGAGGGCCTGGCTCAGTTGGGTCACGAGGCGGCCCTGGTGGTTCATGGCGAGCCGGGCATGGACGAGGTGAGTCCCTGCGGTCCCACGCGGATCGCCGAAGTCGCCAGCGGCTCTGTGCGGACCTATGAGGTGACCCCCGAAACCCTGGGCGTCCACCGTGTCTCTCCCCAGGCCCTTGCGGGCGGTGGGCCCGCGAAGAACGCGGAAATCATCCGGTCCGTGCTCAGCGGGAGCGAGGGAGGACCCTGCCGCACAGCCGTGATCGTCAACGCGGCTGCGGCGTTCTTCGTGGCCGGCCGGGCCAACTCACTCCGCGACGGGGTCCAGGCCGCGGAACACGCCATCGATTCGGGGGCCGCCCTCGATCGTCTCCGTCACCTGGTCGAGGCAACCCGCCCGGATTGACCGCTTCGGCCGGGGTGGTGCTCAGTGGACGGTTTCGGCCGAAGGAACCACGGCCGGCTTGCGGGAGGCCGAGACGTCCGTCCATGCCCCGCGTTTTCGCGGCGTCCTGACCACGATCTCCGAACTTCCCCCCACCAGTCGTCCCACAGCGAATGTGATCCGCATCACCGCCTCCCTTCAGTTGTATTTCCGGATGACGCCGACCACGACACCCTGGATGTCCACGTTGTCGGCGGGCTCGATGATCGGTTCCATGCCCTGATTTGCAGGCTGCAGGCGCACCCGGTTTCCGGATTCGCGATACAGCTTCTTCACCGTCGCCGAGTCGTTGCCTACCAGGGCCACCACCATTTCGCCGTCGTGGGCGAAGGGTTGGGCACTGACGACGATGTAGTCTCCATCCTGGATGTGCTCGTCGATCATGGACTGACCCGAGACCCTTAGCACGAAGTTGTCTGCCCCGGGGCGGACCATGTCCGGCGGTACCGAGAGCGTTTCCTGTACCTCGATCGCCTCGATGGGCAGCCCGGCGGCGACCGTCCCCAGGAGCGGGAGGGGGATGGCGGGCTCCCGGTCGTCGACGGGAACCTCGATGGAGCGGCTCTCATTGAACGACTTCCGGATGTATCCCTTGCGCTCCAGATTGGTCAGATGCTCGTGGACCGTGGCGAGGGACGAATAGCCGAAGGCCTCGGCGATCTCTTCGAAACTGGGGGCGTATCCCTGATCCTCGATGAAGTCCCGGATGTAGTCGAGGATCTGCTTTTGCCGCTTCGTCAGTGGCATGTCGGCTCCCGATGGGTTTGGGACTGTGCAGGCGAGGAGGGCGGGCGCGAGGACCCGAACAAGACCCGAAGAAGGATACCCGAAAGTTGACCGAAGGGCAACCGTCCCCCCATGTGCTCGATCGGATCGTCCGGAGCAAGGTGGACGAGATCGAGGCCTTGCGTGGCCGGAGGTCGACCGTGGAGGCGGCGGCCGCCTCCGGGAACCCCCGCCCGGTCCTGAAGCCCCTGGCGGAGGCGGACCGTGTGGCCGTCATTGCCGAGGTGAAGCGCCGGTCACCTTCGGCGGGCGCGCTGGCGGAAGACGTGGACCCCGTGGCCCGCGCCGGCGGGTATGCGCGGGGTGGAGCATTTGCCATCTCGGTTCTGACGGACGGCCCCTTTTTCGGTGGAAGCCTTGAGGACCTGCGGCGGGTTCGCGAGGGCGTCGACATCCCTGTCTTGAGGAAGGACTTCATCCTTGACGAGCTCCAGCTCCTGGAGGCCCTGGGAGCCGGGGCCGACCTGGTCCTGCTCATCGCCAGGATTCTGACTCCGCCCCGCCTCGCCCGACTTCGCGAGGAGACCGAGGCCCTGGGGATGACGGCCCTGGTGGAGATCCATGGGGAGTCGGAACTGGGGCCCGCTCTGGACGCCGGGGCGCGACTCCTGGGGGTCAACAACCGGGACCTGGCCACGTTCACCACCGACCTCGCCGTCACGGCTGCCCTGGCCCCCAGGGTCCCCCCGGGCGTCCTGGTGGTCTCCGAAAGCGGTATTCGCACCCCGGAAGACGTGGCCACGGTCGGGGCTGCGGGGGCCCAGGGTGTCCTGGTTGGCGAGAGCCTGATGCGCAGCGAAGATCCGGAGGCGGCCGTGCGGGCCCTGGCTTCGGTGCCCCGCACCCTCGGACCTGCGGCCTGATGGTTCGGACCGCCGGTATGGAAGCCCTGGAGGTCAAGATCTGCGGTGTCACCCGGCCGGGGGATGCGGCCCTGGTCGGAGCGGCCGGTGCCGACTACTTGGGTGTGATCCTCTCACCGGGCTTCCCCCGCAGCCTGTCCTTGGACGCGGCGGCGGAGG
>JAHEKK010000261.1 GCA_024638395.1 Gemmatimonadota bacterium
GCCCAGCGAAGAAGAGCCCGGGTACCGCCCGAACCTGAAGCGTGTGCCGAAGCTGGTGAGGCGGGAAGTAATCGTACTCGATTGCGTACCCGGCCTTCGTCATCCTCACGTCCTCGAGGCCGGGGATGGTGCGCAGGAAACGAAGCTGGACATCGGCGGGCAATGACGTGGACAGCCCGTTCACGTACAACTCCGTCGTCTCCAATCCCTCCGGCTCCAGAAAGACCTGGTGACGGGGCGCGTCGGGAAAACGAACCACCTTGTCTTCGATGGAGGGGCAGTACCGAGGCCCCTGCCCGGAGATCTCTCCGCCGTAGAGGGCACTCCGCTCGAGGTTGTCCAGTACCACGTCCTTGAGGTCAACGCCGGTATACGTGATCCAGCAAGGCCGTTGCTCGGGTAGGCCCTCCCGGACATAGGACGAGAAGCGGAAGTCCGAGACCTCGCCGTCCTGCCGCTCGCACCGGTCCAGGTCCACGGTTCGTCCATCCACTCGCGGTGGTGTACCGGTCTTGAACCGGGCGACCTCGAGACCCCGAGCCTCGAGCGCCTCCGCGAGATCGATCGACGGCGCCTCCCCCGCTCGACCCGCCCCCACTCCGGCTGCGCCACCCACATGGATCTTGCCCCGGAGAAACGTGCCGGCCGTCACCACGACCGCATTCGCGAAGAACCGGATCCCGCCCCGGGTCACCACACCTCGCACCCGGTCCTCCATCAACAGCCCCGTCACCATCTCCTGGAACAGGTCCAGATGCTCCAGTCCATCCAGGATGCGGCGAACACCGATGGGATACAGGGCCCGGTCACATTGTGCCCGCGGGCCCCACACAGCGGGACCCTTGGACCGGTTGAGCATACGGAAGTGGATCCGCGCGGCGTCCGTGGCCCTGCCCATCACGCCACCCAGGGCGTCCACTTCCCTGGCCACCGTGCCCTTCGCGACACCCCCGACGGCTGGGTTGCAGCTCATCTGTCCGATTCTCGTGAGGTCCGGAGTCACCAGAACCGTCTTCGCCCCGAGACGGGCTGCTGCCGCTGCGGCCTCCGTTCCCGCGTGCCCCCCGCCCACCACCACCACATCGTAGTGAAGATCCAGGTTCACATCCCGAGGGCTACGGTCCCGGGGAAGTTCGCGGCCGCCGGCACCCGGGGCCCTGTCGACTGCCTCCATCTCTTCACTTCCCAATGCAGAACTCCCTGAACACGCGGTCCAGAATCTCTTCCGACGTGATGAGTCCGAGCACCTCCTCGAGGGACGTCTCAGCCGCTTTCAGATGGGCCGACGCCATCTCTGCCGGCACGCTGGCCTCGAGGGCCGCCGCAAAACCCTCCACCTCCTCGAGCGCCGTGGCGAGAAGCCCCGCCTGCCGGGCGCTGGTGAGCACCGGCGCGTCCTCACGATGGTTGACGACCCCGTCGAAGACCAGTGAAACCATGGCTGCCCGCAATGCCGGCAGGCCCTCTCCAGTGAGTGCCGAGACCCGAATCCCCTCGCCTGATTCAGCCGAAGACGCCAGGTCGGCCTTGGTCCGTATTGTCAGGGCCGGGCCACGGACTCCCCGCAGGAAATCGCGGTCCCCTTCCTTAAGTGGGTCGGTCCCCTCACGGCAGAAAAGCACCAGGTCGGCCTCCGCCAGGTAGCGCCGGGCCACTTCGATCCCGAGGGTCTCGATCCGACCCGCGTCGTCCCTCAAGCCTGCGGTGTCCACCAACCTGAACGGAAAGCCGTCGACGGACACCGTAGCCTCGAGGGCGTCCCGCGTCGTTCCCGCTTCCTCCGTAACGATGGCCCGGTCCGTACCGATGAGGGCGTTGAAGAGGCTCGACTTTCCGGAGTTGGGCGGCCCCGCGAGGACGGTCAGCGCACCCTCCCGCAAGAGCTCCCCGCCTGGAGCCGTGTCCATGAGCCGGGTGAGCCCCGAGGCGAGCATCCGGGCTTCTCCCGCAACCTGGCTCAACGATAGCGGCGCTTCATCCTCTTCGGGGAAGTCCAGGTGCTGGACGAGGTGGGCCTGAAGGGTTACAAGGGCCTCCCGGAGCCCCGAAATCCGCTGTCCCAGCCCCCGGTCCAACTGGTGGAGAGCGGCCTGGGCCGTCCGGGGCGCCTTCGCCCGTATCAACTCGCCCACGGCCTCGGCCTGCGTCAGGTCCAACTTCCCGTTCAAGAAGGAGCGCTGGGTGAACTCGCCCGGAGCCGCAGGCCGTGCGCCCAGGACCGTACAGGCCGCCACCACCCGGGCGGGGATCAGGTACCCTCCGTGGGTGGAAATCTCCACCACGTCCTCTCCCGTATAGCTGGCCGGTCCCCGGAACACGGTTACCAGACACTGATCGATGGCCTCCGACGTGTCAGGGGACCGCACCGTGCAGAGGGTCGCCTTCCGGTCGTCGAAGGAGCGGGCGCCGGCCCTGTCGTCCGTGAGCCGCTCCAGGATCTCCAGTGCGTCAGGGCCCGACAGGCGGACGACGGCGACGGCGCCGACGCCGGGCGGCGTAGCTCGGGCGACAATGGTATCCGGCTGTAGCATGACTCAGTCCCCGCGGTCCGTCCGGCAAGGTCCAGGGCAAGTCCCGGCCCCTGCTTGCGGTTAGGCCTTCTTTGGAGGCGCCTTCTTTGCCGACGCCTTCTTCGGGGGCCCTGCAAGGCGGACCTTCTTGCGTTCTCCGGCAATCCAGTACTGTTGCGGCAACGTGGCCACATTGACCGCCGCGTAGTAGAGGTTCAGCCCCGAAGCGAACCGGAAGAAGATGAACATCATCATGATGGGCATCATCCACATCATCATCTTCATCTGAGGGTTCACCTGGTCCATCGAGCGGAAGCTGATGTACTGGAGCAGGAACATGCTCAGCCCCATGAGTAGGGGCAGCAGGTAGAGGGGATCCGGGGCCGAAAGATCGGGGAGCCACAAGAAGGACTGCCCCCGCAACTCGATCGTGTTCTGGAAGACGAAGAAGAGAGCGATAAGGACCGGATACGGGATCAGGAGCGGCAAGCAACCGGCGAGTGGATTGAACCCATGTTCCTTCCAGAGCCTGGTCATCTCCTTCTGGAGCTTCTCCGGCTCGTTCTTGTACTTCGCCTGGATCTCCTGGAGCAGCGGCTGAACGGCCATGTTCCGGAGTTGGGCCCGCATCGCTTTCTGGTTCAGGGGCCAGAGAAGGGCCCGCATCAGGACGGCGAAGATGATCAGGACCCAGCCGTAACTGATGAGCAACTGGTCATGAAGGAAATTCAGGACCCATAGAATCACCCCGACGAAGGGCCTGATGATCGGCCGGAGGAACGCCCAGCCGTAAGGGTTCACCTCGTGGAGATTGTCCCCCGCCGCCATCAGGCGTGTCCGCTCGATGGGGCCTAGATAGGCCCGGTAGGCGTACTGGCCGCCCGACTGAACCTGAGCCGCCACCTGGACTCGCGCACGGTCCTCGCCTGCGGGTTCGGCCCAGACCCCCGCCAGGGGCTCGCCAGGGCTGGACGCGGTCCCGGGGAGCACGGCCGCGACGAAGAACTTGCTCTTGCTGGCCCCCCAGAGGAGTGGCCCCTCCATGACCTCCGGTTCGTCGACCCGGGACATGAGCCGGCTCTCGATGCCGCCCTGGGCCTCGTTCCCGGCGTAGGCAGCCATCCTGGCTTCCCCAGTCTGGTCGACCTCGTTGTATGCCAGGCCAGGCCCCAGATCTATGAACAGGGCAGCCCGCTCCAGGGGAGGGAGGGAGCCGTCTACGTCGATGATATACCGGTCGGCGTAGTATGTATGCCGGATCTCGTGGAAGAAGCGCCCTTCGGGGTGGTCGTAGCGGAAGGTGAGGCTCCGGGGCCCGCCACCCTCCGTCACCGTCAGGTCACCCGGTGGCGTGACCGTGTAGACGAAGCCCGTGAGGTCGACCGTGTCACCTGCCACGATGATCCGGGTCCCCAGCATGCCGGTGTCCGGATCCTCCACGAGCTCCGCGGCCCCATCCCGGACGAAGGAATCGTACTCGGACAAGCGCACGGAGCGCACGACCGCGCCCCGGTTCGAGATCTCCATCTCGTAGAGCGGCGTGGCGACCCGCACCACGCGCTCGGCTATCCCCGTCCCGGCGGGAACCTCCTCTTCCGTAGCTGGGTCAGTCCCGTCGAGCGTGGACGGGAGCGACGGAGGGAGCACCTCGGCAGGTTCCGGCGTCCCGTCGAGAGGCGCGGCTCCATTCGGGCTCACCTCCTCCGCAACAGGCTCCTGCGGCAGCGGATCGTCCGGTACGAGGGGAGGGAAGAGGATGTTCGTGAGAACCAGGACGCCCATCATCAGGGCGATGGCCATGACGAAGCGCAGCTCGGTCCTCACGACTTCGCTCCCACGCCCCGGGCGCTCTGATCGTTCCTGGGCTCAGGTCCCGAGGGGAGGGGAACCGGGTCATAACCCATCCCGCCCCATGGATGGCAGCGGAGGATCCGCCGGAGTGCCAGGCCGAGCCCCCTACCGGGCCCGTGGGCCTCGATGGCCCCCCTTGCATAGTGGGAACAGGTGGGATGGTACCGGCAGCTGGCAGGCTTCAGCGGCGAGACACCGCGCTGATAGAACCGAATCAGCGATATCAGGAATCTTGTGAGCACAGACCCTCCACCACCCCTGTCACCGTCACACTGAGCTCGTCCCAGGACGCCTCGTATGCCTGGGGGCGGGTGCGCACGAGGACATCGGCGGCGGGGCGCCCGTCGAACAGTGCCCCGAGTACCATGGTCCTTCCGATTTCCTTCAATCGGCGCTTCAGACGGTTCCGCTCCACACTACTCCTTCCGGACTTTGGAACGATGAATCCCAAACGCGGCCGCGGGCGCCCGGAGTCGAGGACGAATACATCGAGTATTGGAGTGCGAAAACGTTGCCCCTGGGAAAGGACCTCCCGGATCTCCTTCCCCCTGGTGACGCGAGCCTGGCGGGGGAAACGAGCGCCTCTCGGTGGGTGGAACCCTCCGGGGCTCCCGGGGACCACAACCTACCTGGGGTACTTGGACCCGACGGTCACCACCAACCGGCGGCGGCCGCGCCTCCGGCGTCGGTTCAGCGTCTTCCGCCCGGCCTTCGTGCTCATGCGCGCACGGAACCCGTGCTTGTTGATGCGCTTCCGGTTACGGGGTCTGTAGGTCGGCTTCATGTCCGAGTGCCCAATCATCTGGGTCCGATCTGATCCGGACCCCGGTTCCGATTCGTAAAAAGTCTAGCTTGGAAAGGTAGATTCTCAGTACGTGAAGGGTCAACTGCTGGATGTCGGGACCCTCGGTTTTCTTCCGTTTTCGGGGTTCTTTCGGAACCGGCTTCGAGCCCTGCCGAACACATGGGAACGGGTTTGACTTCGCCGGTCGGCTCGGGTAGCTTCTCGCCCCTTTCCCACCGAAAACCAACAGGGCACGGCCTGGGCATCGCCAGTGCGTGAAGTAAATACAATTGATTGGTCTTTGTAAGGTAGGCTTTGCGACTCGCCATCATCGAAGCTCAAAACCAACGGTGGATTGTTTGTAACAG
>JAHEKK010000262.1 GCA_024638395.1 Gemmatimonadota bacterium
CATTGGGCCTCGTCTTCCGCAAAGGTATGTGCTCCTCTGGGTTGTGGGTATCGGGAAGAATACGCTCCCAATGGGTCCGTCAGGCTCGCGTACGATTGCCCCGCCGCCGGTACCGGCCGGGGCAGCCAGCCAGTATGGTTGTACCCGTCATGGTGGGCTCCAAGGAGGCCGGCGAGCCGAGCGAGCCATACGTCGACTTCTGGGGGCCCGGACCCACGCCGGAATCCGGGGCGGGTGACTTTATCGTGCGGATCACATTCTGGGGCGCGGCCCAGACGGTTACAGGATCCATGCACCTGATCGAGCTCGAGAACGGCTCGCGGGTACTTCTGGATTGCGGGCTCTACCAGGGGCGGAGGTCGGAGGCGAATCGCATCAACCGGGACCTCCCCTTTGATGGAGGATCGATCGACGTGGTGCTCCTCAGCCACGCCCACATCGATCACTCGGGTCTGCTTCCCTACCTCTACAAGCAGGGGTTCCGGGGCAGGATCTACGCGACCCATGCGACTTATGATCTCTGTGCCCTCATGCTTCTGGACAGCGCCTACATCCAGGAAAAGGACGCCCGTTTCGTCAACAAACGGAACAAGAAGCGCGGTCACGAGAGGGTCGAGCCGCTCTACGACAAAGACGACGCGGAAGCGGTGCTCGACCTTTTCATCGGGGTCGGCTACGGCCAGAGCTTCGAGCCCGTGAAGGGTATGAGCGTGGAATACCGGGACGCCGGCCACATTCTCGGCTCCGCCTCCATCTCGATGGAGATCAAGGAGAACGGGAAGACGAAACGCATCGGATTCACCGGCGACGTTGGGCGCGCCGGCCGTCCGATTCTGCGGGACCCGGTCCCCATGGCCGACTGCGAGTTCCTCATTTGCGAGTCGACCTATGGAGGAAAGACCCACGATCCTCCGATGGCCTCGAAGGCGAGGTTGGAGGAGGTGGTGCGGACGACGAGCGCACGGGGGGGCAAGGTCATCATTCCCGCCTTCGCTGTCGGCAGAACCCAGGAGATCGTCTACATCCTGGACCAGCTCGAAGCGGAGGACCGATTGGCCCCCGTGCCGGTCTATGTCGACAGCCCTCTCGCGGTCAACGTCACCGGGGTCTACCAGGTCCATCCGGAGTGCTACGACCAGCCGCTCATCGACTACATGATGACCGACCCCAACCCCTTCGGCTTCGGCCGGCTGACCTACGTCCGCGCGGTGGAGGATTCCAAACGGCTGAACCAGTCTCAACTGCCGATGGTGGTCATCTCTGCGTCGGGGATGTGCGAGGCGGGACGGATCCTCCATCACCTGAGGCATGCGGTAGAGGATCCGAAGAACACGGTACTGATCGTCGGCTATTGTGCCGACCACACCCTCGGCAAGCGGCTGGTGGAGCGCCGGGAGGTGGTCAAGATCTTCGGTGAGCCTCACCGGCTTCGAGCCGAGGTGGTCGTCATGAACTCCTATTCGGGACACGCCGACGAGCCCGAGCTGGTGGAGTTCCTTTCGGGTATGGATCAGGACCGTCTGGCCCGGATCGCCCTCGTCCACGGGGCGCCGGAACGGCAGGCCGACCTGAAGGAGCGACTGGTGGCGGAAGGCTACCCGTCCGTGTCCATCCCGGCCCGGGGCCAATCCGTCGAGGTTTAGGGAAGCTTTGGTCCGGCCCCGGGTGTCCCGGAACGCTACCCGTCGCCCGAGGCCTGGTCCTCTTCCGGTGAGTCACCTTGCGAGGCTTTGGCGCCTCCCGTGGGCCGGCGGTCCTTCCGGCGCCGCGCCGCCGCTCGGTCCCAGGCCGCCTCCATGTCGGTGACGGCCCGGTTCAGGACGTCCTTCATGTCGCCGAACAACTCGTCGTCGTCGGCCCACCCGACGGCGCCCTGAAACGTGGTCTGGGCCAGACGGGAGAAGGACCTCGATAGGTCCGCCATGTCACGACCGAAGAAACGATCGGAGAACTCGGACACCCGGTCGAAGATGTCGTCCACCTGGCTCCGGTTCTTCGCCAGGTAGTCGCGGCCTTCATCGGTGATGGTGTAGACCTTCTTCCCGTCCTGGTCGTGGGACTTGAGATAGCCCTGGTCTTCCAGGAGCTGCAGGGTGGGGTAGACGGATCCTGCACTGGCCTTGTAGCAGCCACGGGATTGCTCCTCGAGGGCCTGCATCACCTCGTAGCCGTGCATGGGCTTGTCTTCGATCAGAGCGAGGATGGCGAACTTGAGGTCTCCCCGCTCGAACCACTTGATGCGACGGCCCCGGCGCCGAGAACGTTGCCGGTGTCGGCGGCGGGTGTCGCCCCAGGGGCCGCCCACCAGGACCTCGAAGTCGAAGAAGTCGTCGAAACGCATGGCGTGCTCTCCTGTGTTGATCCCGGTCCGGGTCTGTGGGAGCCGGAAGTCCACTTGGCCACAGGCCCTGGATCACGATATATCGGTTTATATCGAAAATATATCGGTTACTATGGCGATATATCAAGACAGGTTGTGAAAATGAGGCTGCGGAAGCCCGAAGTCGCGCGCGCTGGAGGGGTGGCGCCCCAGAGGCTCTGAGCACCTCTCGGGCACCCACGTGGCACGAGGCCACGCGAGTCGCCAGGTTGTCGAGAAGACGCCCCGGGGCCAGGGGCCACCTTCCCTTTCTTGGAGACACGATGCACAGCCGGTTCGGCAAGATCATGATGGTTGTGTTGACCGGAGCGGGAGTCAGTCTTGGGGCATGTGGCGACCGTGGCGCTGCCGGCGCACGTGAGTCAGGAGCTTCGGATTCTCCAGGGGACGAGGTCGCGGCGCCGCGCCTCGAGTCGATGGCCGACTCGGCCGGCTTCGTGGTGGTGGGTGACACGCGCCTCTACTTCACGGCCCACGGGGCCGGCGAGCCGCTTCTCGTCGTCCATGGCGGTCCCGGGTTGGACCAGAGGTACATGCGCCCCTGGCTGGACGGGCTCCAGGACGTTGCGCGGGTGGTCTACTACGACCAGCGTGGCACCGGCGGGTCCACGGGGCCGTTTACGGCCGAAGCCCTGCATTTCGATCAGTTCGTCGAGGATCTCGACCGCATCCGCATCGCCATGGGATGGGAGCGGTTCACGGTCCTGGGACACTCGTGGGGTGGGATTCTCGCGGTGGCCTACGCCCGCCTGCATCCCGAACGGCTGGACGGGTTGATCCTGATGAGCACTGCGGAGCCGGGGACCCGGTTCGCGGCCCAGGCGGCGCAGAGGAGCCAGGACGTGAGGTCGGCGGAAGACCAGGCCAGGATCCAGGAGATCATGGCGTCCGATGCGTTTGCGGAGGGCGAGTCCGCGCCGGTGAGCGAGATCTTCCGGATCGTGTTCCGTTCCACGTTGGCCGATCCGTCGGACATCGAGAAGTTGGACCTGGCATTGAGTGAGGCCACGGCCCGAAATCGGCAAGAGGTCACGCGCCTGCTGCAGCAGGGCATGGTCCAGCCGGAGTGGTGGCCCGACCTCGGGAGCATCGCTGTGCCCACCCTGATCCTCCACGGCCGGCATGATCCGCAACCCATGGAGATGGCCGTGGCCATGAGCGACAGCTTCCCCGACGCGCGCCTCGTCCGCCTGCGGGAGTCCGGCCACTTTCCTTTTGCCGAGGAACCCGAGGTGGTCATGAACGAGATTCGCAGCTTCCTCAGGGAGGGGCGGTCCTCCTCCGCGGGGTCATGAGGCCGAGTCGATACGGTACACCGCGCCGCCTGACGTGAGCACGTAGATCTCGCCGGCGGCGTCCTCCCCGAAAGAGGTCACGTTGCCCACGTTGGGCAGGTCCCATTCCATGTGGTCGATGGCCTGTTGGCCGTCGTAACGGAACGACCGAATCCAACCCGTGCAGAAGTCCGAGTAGAAGTAATGGCCGACGACGCCCGGGATTCCGGCCCCCCGGTATACGTATCCGCCCGTGACGGAGCAGCCCTCGTCGTGATCGTATTCGTGGACCGGCATGGTGAGGCCATTCATGTCGCAGGTGCCGGACTCGAAGCACTCGGTTCCCTCCATCGTGGCCCAGCCGTAGTTCAAGCCCGCGGCTCCGGCGGGAGCGACGTTGATCTCCTCCAGGCGGTTCTGCCCGACGTCTGCGATGTAGAGCTCCTGGGTGCTGCGGTCGAACGAGAACCGCCAGGGATTCCGGAGGCCGGAAGCCCAGATCTCCGGGAGACCGCCGCCGGATGCATAGGGGTTGTCCGAGGGGATCCCATACGGCGATTGAGCGTCCACGTCGAGGCGGAGGAGGGCGCCGTTCAGGCTGTTGAGATTCTGGCCGTTGCCCTGCGGGTCTCCGCCCGATCCACCGTCGCCCATCCCTATGTAAAGCATGCCGTCCGCGCCGATCTGGAGCTGCCCGCCGTTGTGGTTGGCGAAGGGCTGTGGGATGCGGATGATCTCGAAGGCCGTGCCCGGGTCCGCGGCCGTGCGCTGGGCGTTGGCCTCGTACCGCTCGACGACCGTGGTCCCGCCGTTGTCCGTGTAATTGACGAACAGTTGTCCGTTGGTCCCGAAGTCCGGATGAAAGACCATGGACAGAAGACCGCGCTCCCCATCGGCATCCGTCTGTGAGGAGATGTCCAGGAACGGATTCGGCAGAACCTGCCCACCGTCGATCACCCGGACGGTGCCGCGTTGCTCCACGACGAAGAGGCGGGGGTCGCCGGCGATCGCGGTGAGGTACACGGGGCTGGCCAGCCCCCCTGCGACCTGGGTCAAAGTGAGTCCGTCGCTGCTCGGAATCGGTACGGTCGTCGGGTTCGAATCGGTGCAGGCCGCGGCGGCATGAAGGGTCAAGAAGGCCGTCAACACGGCGGCAGGGCGTAGCGTCACGGGGCCGTCCTCTTTCAATTGGGCAACAGGGTCACGGGGTGGGTCTGCAAGCTCCACTCCGTCTCCAGAAGCGTTTCTACGACCGCTTTCCCCGTCGAGGCCGGCCTGCGGCAGTCCACGTGGGCGCGGACGTCGGATCGCGGCCGTTCCGGTTGAGAAAGTCGTCGATGAGGATGCGGGCGATCGAATACGTGGGAGGCACGGGGGGCATGTCGTCCGCGGTGAACCACCCGACTTCCTCGATCTCGTCGTCCTCGGCGCGGAGCTCGCCCCCGGCATACTCGGCCGTGAATCCCACCATGAGAGAGTCCGGGAAGGGCCACGGCTGGCTCCCGAAGTAGCGGACATTCTCCACCTCCACGCCCGACTCCTCGCGGATCTCCCTCCGAACAGCTTCCTCCAGGTTTTCTCCCGGGTCCACGAAGCCGGCAAGGACGGAGTAGAATCCAGGCGGGTGGCGACGGGAGCGCCCCAGAAGGATGCGATCGCCCCGGGTCACCTGGACGATGATCGCCGGAGAAATCTTGGGAAACTTCTGGTGCCCGCAGGAGGTGCACTCGAAGGCCCGCCCCCCGTCTCCCTCTCTAGTGGGTGCCCCGCACGCGCCGCAGTACCTGGACGTGTGGCGCCAACGCCTGAGGTGTGCCGCAGTGAGGGCGAGACGGGCGTTGTCCTCGCCCACCAGGGTC
>JAHEKK010000263.1 GCA_024638395.1 Gemmatimonadota bacterium
CGCCCTGTCGACCTTGTCCGACGACGGCGAACTGATTCCGCTGGACGCCTTGCCCTGGCCGTCGCTGCGCTCGCTCGATCCGCTCCAGCGTCAGGCCAAGTTCGTTCCGGACCCCGGGCGAGGCTGCTTCTACTACCTGACACAGTCCACCGGCTTCACGCGCGTGAGGGAGTCGGGCTTCGGGCCTCCCAGAGACTACGTCGAGCCAATGGCTCCGCCCGGCGCGCGCATCGAACGCTCACCGCTACGGCAATCGGTCCGCCTGGACGGGTACCGGCTCGCGGCCCATGCGGCCATCGTGCGCGGAAACGAGCTCTGGTTCGCGTTCCACGGGGAGTCGGAACGAGCGAGTCGGTTGATCGACGTATTCGACACCGAGTCGGGACGGTATCTCCGCTCGTACGAGGTGCCCGGCACGGTCAGCGGCATGGGGGCGGCAGGCGACGTGCTGCTCTTCCTGACGTCGGAGGCGGGGTATCCGGTGCTCGCGGCCGTGCGCGCACCCTGGGGGTGAGTGGCTTCGGTCGTCGTCTCCTGGGGTCGTCGAGTCCTTGGCCGCTCGGGTCTGAGCAGACTTCGTGACCGCATCAAAGGACCAAGCCGAGTGCGATGGGAACGCGACCGATCCAGCACGCGGTGCGCACCCAGTTGCTCGCCACGAGCCTCCTGTGCGTAGTCCGATCGAAACCGAGCGCCAGGCGTCTGTGGAGGGGCGCCTGTACGAACGCGGTGGACCCCCAGATCACCCCGAGGAGCGCGAGCCCCGCGAATACCGTCGCCGCTTCACCTGGCGGATGCGCGACGACGAGCCAGGCTGCGGCAACGAGCTCCGTGAGCATGGCGGGCACGACGACCCAGCCGGTCCGTCGCATGTGAGCGCTCTCGTAGCCTGGGAAGTCGGCCGCCCCGATTCGCGACATGAGCGGGTAGTGGACCACCTGTACGAACACGATCAGGCCGGCCATGAAGAGGGTGGCGACCAGGTGCGCCACGGGGACGGCGCTATCGAGTCCCATTTGTCACAGACTCAAGTCGCGTGCGTAGCAACCACCACCAGCGACAGAAGCAGCATGATCGCGGCCGGAGCCGCCTTCGTCAGAGGATCCCGGACTTTGAGGTGCGCCACGATCGCCCCCGCCATGAGCACCGACATGAGGGCGGCGGCGGGGAGCGTCACAGGCGTGACGACCAGTCCGATGAGAAGGAGGATCGCCAAGGCGACCTTGGTCGTGCCGATGGCTACCCGTGCCCAGTCCGGAAGCCCGTAGCGGCGAAACTCCTCAGCGAGGTTGGCGGCGCCGTCGGGACGGTATGGGGTCGAGCGGCCCCGCCGGATCAACCAGACATTGAAGATCCCGAGGGCGATGATGATCTGGGAGGCTGCAGCAACGAGAGACATCTGAGGCTTCTCCTGAAGTTGAGTGATCCGGCGTTAACGCTGGATTTCACTACGAACGAGAACGTAGGCCCCGGCGAGAAAGAGGAACGTGATGCCGAAGCCGAGCGCGAACAGGAGACCGTCAGTCATGCTTCCTCCCCGCCAGGATCAACGCACCGGCAGAGCAGATCGACGGGACCCAGATGCCCACGAAGAGTCCGCGCTCCTTGTCGCCCGAAAACCAGAGCCAAACCGAGAGAAGGAACGATAGAAAGGCCGCTGCCAAGAAGAGCGCCTTGGCCACGTTGATGCTCGACCGACCGAGTCGAGAGACCCCCTCGGATTCCTGGTCGCCCATGATCGCCTCCAGTGACGATGGTGGTTTACATTTTGTATAGCAATAAAACTGTACAAAGACTATACACACAACAAAGAAGCCGAGCAAGAGGGTCTGTGGTGATCGCGAACCGCGGTCGTAGATCCTTTGGCGGCGTCTAGCGGATCCGAGCTGGTCTTTGCGATCGGGATGCGCTCGGCCTTTGGCAGAGGACCATGCGGTTGGACCATTGGCTCCATGGGGCACCAACCCCCCTGAAACGCCTTGCACCCAAAGGGTTGACACCTATATGGCCCCTGGGTAAAATTTGGGTTCCTTGCTGCGGGGTGGAGCAGTCTGGTAGCTCGTCGGGCTCATAACCCGAAGGTCGCGGGTTCGAATCCCGCCCCCGCTATTCGAAGCGTCGCCCGACCGGCGGCGCTTCACTGTTGGGACGGTTCTGTGACAGGGGGCCGATAGACGGACCAACCGGGTTGGGGAACCGGCTAAGCAGACCGAACGTATGCTGCCGTGGGAACATGCCCGGGTGCTGGAGAGTCGAGCCCGAGCCCAAAGGCCGGGCTTTTTTTCGGCCAGGTAGCTCAGTTGGTAGAGCACATGACTGAAAATCATGGTGTCGGCAGTTCGATTCTGCCCCTGGCCACTCGCGCGGCTCGCTGGAGTGGCGTAGAACAGAACAGAGGTTGAAGACCTAGGTCCGTAGCTCAAGTGGTAGAGCACCGGTCTCCAAAACCGGGGGTTGGGGGTTCGAGTCCCTCCGGGCCTGTTTGGTTGGGAGTGGAGCCCCCATCGTCTATCGGCTAGGACACCACTCTTTCAAGGTGGAGAGCGGGGTTCGATTCCCCGTGGGGGCATGGACCCTAAAGGGGCTGTAGCTCAGTTTGGTTAGAGTGCCGGTCTGTCACACCGGAGGTCGCGGGTTCGAGTCCCGTCAGCCCCGCTGAGCATTGAAAACGCTGTTTGAAAACACAGGTCGTACGAGCGTGTCGGGGCTGTAGCTCAGTTGGGAGAGCGCCTGAATGGCATTCAGGAGGTCAGGGGTTCGACTCCCCTCAGCTCCACTCGTGAAGATCGGTTGGCTCGGGTGGCGGAATTGGTAGACGCGCAGGGTTCAGGACCCTGTGGGGATTATACCCCGTGAGGGTTCGAGTCCCTCCCCGAGCATCAGGTCCCGAGCGGAGCGCGCGACGCGCGTCTCCGTCAGGGGCGGTGCCGGGTAAGCCGGCCGACGTTCACGAACCTGCCCACGTGCTGAAATTTGGTAGACAGGCCGGTTTGAGGGACCGGTGCCGGAAACGGCGTACAGGTTCGAGTCCTGTCGTGGGCACTTTGGCGTCGGGATTTGGGCGCGGGCCGTCGTTGGGCGTCGGTCGCCGCTCTCTGCGGCGTACGTGATTACGCCTCGCTCGCGTCGCCTCGCCCGCCTTGGCCTGCATCCCAAATCCCTTAGCCAAAGCGTCTGTTTTTGTTTGGGCGCGGGCCGTCGTTGGGCGTCGGTCGCCGCTCGCTGCGGCATACGTGATTACGCCTCGCTCGCGTCGCCTCGCCCGCCTTGGCCTGCATCCCAAATCCCTTAGCCAAAGCGTCTGTTATTGTTGGGGCGCGGGCCGTAGTTGGGCGTCGGTCGCCGCTCGCTGCGGCATACGTGATTACGCCTCGCTCGCGTCGCCTCGCCCGCCTTGGCCTGCATCCCAAATCCCCTTAGCCAAAGCGTCTGTTATTGTTGGCGCGGGATCCCTCAGCCGGAGCGCAGGACCGACACGGCTCTTTGGGGCCGGGGGTCGCGCTTGATCGTCATGTTTCACGGAGTGGTCGTGCCCCGTCGCTCGAGCGGCGCAAACAGGCCGAATAGAGCGCCCGTAGCTCAATTGGACAGAGTACCTGACTACGGATCAGGGGGTTGGGGGTTCGAGTCCTCCCGGGCGCATTCAGCACGAACAGGGCGCGTAGCTCAGCTTGGTTAGAGCGCTACGTTGACATCGTAGAGGTCACAGGTTCGAGTCCTGTCGCGCCCATCGGATCCCCCCGTGCACGAGGTTCGGATCTTGCTCCAGCCGGCGCGCGCGTAGATCGAGACCGACGGGGCCGTAGCTCAGCTGGGAGAGCGCTGCGTTCGCATCGCAGAGGTCAGGGGTTCGACTCCCCTCGGCTCCATTTTTCTTGAAATGCCACCGTAGCTCAGCTGGTAGAGCACGTCACTCGTAATGACGGGGTCGTCGGTTCGAGTCCGACCGGTGGCTCTGGGGTCGCTCCCGCACTACAGTGGGGCGGCGGCTGCTAGCCCCGTGGTGTAATTGGCAACACGTCTGACTCTGGATCAGAAGAGTCCTGGTTCGAACCCAGGCGGGGCTACTGGGAGGGATGGCCGAGTGGCTTAAGGCGGCGCCCTGCTAAGGCGTTGGTGCTTGCACCGCGTGGGTTCGAATCCCACTCCCTCCGTTGTCGAAAATCAATCCGACGTAGTGGGATTCGTTCGAGCCGAGTGAGGCGAAGCCGAGCGAGACGACCGAGCGGAGTGAGGTCAATCCCACTCCCTCCGTCATTCGCCTCTCTCGGTCCTGAGATGCCACAGGGCGGTGCATCTTGTACGGGGAAGCGCCTGTAAGTCTGGACGGGTGGCCGAGTGGCTTAAGGCGCACGATTGGAAATCGTGTGGGCTAACGCCCGCGTGGGTTCGAATCCCACCCCGTCCGCTGTGGAAGACCAAAGAGGTGATGTACGGGGTGTGGCTCAGTCCGGTAGAGCGCTGCGCCCCTAGTCGCAGAGGTCCCCGGTTCGAGCCGATGCGGCCATGAAGTTGTCGAAGAGCTGGACGTTCTTCCGCGAGACGATCGAGGATCGGCCGGAGGCCGACCGGAGATCCATCCGGGCACGGGTGCCCGGACGACAGTACGGGGTGTGGCTCAGTCCGGTAGAGCGCTGCGTTCGGGTCGCAGAGGTCCCCGGTTCGAATCCGGGCACCCCGATTGGGTAAGCCACCACGGCCTGCCGGATGAGAACCGGAGGTTCGAGCCGAGCGGCCTGGTGGGTGTCGAATATCGGGATGTCGTACCGCGAGACCAGCGAGCATCGCCGCAGGCGAGCGCAGGTGAATCCGGGCACCCCGATTGGGTAAGCCACCACGGCCTGCCGGATGACAACCGGCTGTTCGAGCCGAGCGGCCCACCTGGAGGCGTAGTCTAATTGGTAAGGCACCGCACTCGAAATGCGGCGGGCGCAAGCCTTTGGGGGTTCGAGTCCCTCCGCCTCCGTTGATCGTACGACCTGAGTGACACCGCGAGCCCGGGCGGCCGGAATGGCCGCCCGGGCTCTCGTGCGTTTCGGGGCAGTCGTAGTGGGCCTCTACCGCCCCCGGACGTCGAACAGGTCGCGGAGCGTCTCGTAGGCGTAGTCCTCCAAGAGCGCGCGGAAGAACGCCGCCACCTCGGCATCGTGCTCGGCGACACCGTTCACGAGCTCGTACAGCTCGTCGATGTCTTCGCTCACGACCGCCTCACGAATGGCCTCCGCGAGATGGGTTGGAACTCCCCTGAGCCGTTCTCGGCTCGGCGCGACGGTGGGCTGCTCGTTCATCACTCGACCCTCCTCTGCCGCGTGCGGGCATGGCGGACGGGGTCGCCGCGGCGGTTCCGCTCGGCGGTCTCCCCGACTCCGAGCACTGAAGGAACATGGCTCGAGAAGGGCGCCCGCGCCGTCGGGGGCGTTCTCCGGCCGCACGCGGGGCTTTTTTCTACCAGAGGTCGATTGCTGTGAGCCGTACCGGCCCTACCTACCGCAGCGACACGTAATCCCTGA
>JAHEKK010000264.1 GCA_024638395.1 Gemmatimonadota bacterium
GAGACCGGTCCGGACATGAAAGGCGTGGACAGGAACAGCAGGAGCGCGAGGCCGGCAAGCCGGGTGCAGGATACGCAGTGGATCACGGGCCACCCGCCGGGTTGCGAGCCGAGTTGGACGCCTGGATTCGAGCACTCTCGGCTCCGGAGGCCGCGGCGGCAAGTCCGCCCCCGGCCTGCCGGAAACGAAGGCGCCTCTTCGTCACAGCTCGGGAGCCAGAGCGCCGGTCTTGGCTCCCTTGGGAGGCCGGCTCACGAAACTGCCCTCCGGACTCGAGGGTCCCACGGAACCCACGGTCGCTCCCGTCGGTTGGTCGGGTCCGACCAGGTCTTCCAGAGCCCTGGCGAGTCGGGCGATGGCGTCGTCCAGGACTCTCTCGCGGTCGGGCTTGTGATCGTGCTTCCCGAAATGGAGGGCCTTCCCGAATCGGATGGAAACCCCGCATCTCCTGGGACGCCGGCTCCACCGGGGCCAGACGTCGTAGGAACCCACCACCCCGCAGGGGATCACCGGCGCCCCCGCCTTCAGCAACAGGCGGACCGTACCCCTTCGTAAGGGTTGGAGCGATCCATCCCAACTCCTTTCCCCTTCAGGGTATATGCCGATGCCTTGACCATCTTCGACGAGCCTGAGGGCAACCCGCACCACCTGGGGATCCACGCGATACCGCCGGGTGGGGATTGCGTTCAGCCGGGGGAGGAGCCACCGGAAGACGCGGGAGCCGAACTGGGTGCTTTTCGTGAAGGAATGCACCGTCCGGGGGCACACGGCCTGGACGAGGATCGGATCCAGAACGCTCTGGTGGTTTGGGATGAGGAAGAAGGGCCCGCTCCGGGGTACGTTCTCCCTGCCTCTCACCTCGATACGGGCCAGCGAATAGCCGAGGCCCTTTCCAACGAGTTTGAAGAATCCGTACCAGCTCACGTGCGCGACCGTCCTGTGGGTGTAGGGACCGGCACGAGGACTCGTCTTCCCGTGGCCCGGTCCGGTCTCGATCCGTGGGCTATTCCGCGACAATACGTGGCTGAAACTCTACCACATTGCCCTTCCCCGCGCGACGGTAGGCAGCCCTCAAGAGGTGACGTAGGAGGTCCTCCCATCTCCGGGGTGAGTCGGCCAGGAACCTGAACTGAACCAGGCGGTCGCCCGGGAGCGAGAGTTGGAGGGACGAGGACGACGTCTGGAGAGCCCGGATTTCAAGAAAAGCCATCCGGGCTTCCGCCTGCCCCTGTGCGCGGAGGGTGACGCCGTCCCGGTCCACCTTCAGCACCCCTGGAACGGGTTCGCCCATGGACTCGGAGAACCCACGAAGGACGCCCTTGTGGTGGACGGGCTCTTCCCCCACGCGCCAGGAGGCCAGAACGTCGGCGGAGTAGTCGATCGATCCGTCGGGCCGCTCGGCCCGGGACAGGGGACCGCCGCTGCCCTCGATGAGGGCCACGAGGGTGGAAACGGGGATTTCCGCCGTGACGCCGTCGGGCCGTCGTTCCACCAGCAGCCGGTCGCCACGCCCTCTCGAGTATCGGGTGGAGCATGCGGGACAGGACGCGTCATCCCCTTCCCCGTCCATGGGGTCGAATCCGCAGCGGGGGCAGCGGTACAGCAGGTCAGCGAGGGCCATGGCTTCGGGGCGCGGTCATCCAGGCGTTGGGGTGCGGGCTGGAGCGGGTGGAGGCGGCCTCAGAGTTTTCCCAACATGGCCATCAGGCGGAGCTTCCACACCTTCCAGACGGCTTCCCTCACGATCCGCTTGGACATCTTCGACTCTCCGCTGTCCCGCTCCGTGAAGACGATGGGGACTTCCCGGATGCTTCCACCGCGCTTCCACGCCCGGTACTTCAACTCGATCTGGAAGCTATAGCCGTTGGACTGTATCCGGTCCAGACCGAGGCCGGCCAGAACGCTGCGGCGGAAGGCGTTGAACCCACCCGTGGCGTCCCGGACGGGCAGGCCGGTGACGGTCCGGGCGTACCAGGAACCGAAGAGGCTGATGAGCAGGCGAGTAATGGGCCAATTGACCACGGTGACCCGGCCCCCCACGTATCGAGACCCCACCACGACGTCGGCGCCCGAAGCGATGGCCTCCAGGAACGTCGGCAGTTGCTCGGGCGGATGGGACAGGTCGGCGTCCATTTCGATGAAGACGCCGTAGACCTCCCGGTCCAGTCCCCATTGGAGCCCCGCGACGTAGGCGGCGCCCAGGCCCTCCTTTCCCGGCCGGCCCAGCACATGGACCCGCTGGGACTGCTCCGCGAGCTGCTGGGCCACCTCGCCCGTTCCGTCGGGGGAGTTGTCGTCGACAACGAGGACGTCGAGGCGGTTGTCCTGCTCGAGGATACGGGGAACCAGGCGAGGAATGTTCTCTCGTTCGTTGTAGGTCGGAATGACCACCAGGGCCCTGGACCCGGCGGAGAACACATTGCCCCCGTCGCGGGTCCGGTCCGCGCTGGACGCCGGAGCGATCTCGCTCACGATGGCCCCTTTCCGTCACCTGCCTCTTCGTCCGCCGGTTCACCGACGACGTGGAAAGGCCTGAGGCCGGGCCAGGTGAGGGCGGCCCCGAGGGCCTCCACGCCTGTCATCCACACCCTCTGGGCCGTGGCCAGCGTCAAGGCGGGTCCGGGACCGAGGGTGGTGCCCAGGAAAGCGACGAGGAAGCCCTCCCGCACGCCGATCCCCGCGGGAGCGAAGAGTGCCAGGTACCCCAGGAGGTAGGCCGCGGCAAAGGCCGAAACCGCCAGGCCGTATGGCAGGGCGAGCCCCAGGCCCGTCGCGAGGGCCTGGAACGCGAGGCCGAGGAGAAGCCAGTTGCCCACATAGCCGAGCGTCCAGGGAAGGAGTGTCTTCGGCCCAGGCCCCCGGGCTGCGTGGCCGTCGATCTGGCCGGCCTGTCGGGCCCAGATCGTGCGCAACAGGCGCGGGGCAACCCCCGGCCAACTGATGAGCGCGGCCGCGAGGATCCCCGCCGCGAACGGCGCATGCCGCCAGGAGGGCGGGAGCACCCCCGTGGCGCTGAGAAGGGCGCCTCCCACCATGGCCGCCGCGACGAGATGGAGAACCTGCCCCAGCACGGCGGCCCCCGTGGAGACTGCGGCCGACACGCCCATCCGCCGTCCGAGCCACGCCAGGCCCAGAAGCTGAAAGACCTTCCCTGGAAGGTACCTTCCCAAATTGGCGACCATGGTGACGGCGAAGGCCGCGCGGCCACC
Organism: Gemmatimonadota bacterium; assembly: GCA_024638395.1. Taxonomy (GTDB): domain Bacteria; phylum Gemmatimonadota; class Gemmatimonadetes; order Longimicrobiales; family Gaopeijiaceae; genus JAHEKK01. The sequence continues at coordinate 3,210 of JAHEKK010000264.1, forward strand.
GAGAGACGGCCCTCCAAGGGCCACCACCAGGCTTCGCCATAGGAGGGCGGAGGCCCCGAAAGCGGCCAGCAGCAGTCCGACCGAGAGCGTCAGTCGGGGTCCGTCAAGGAGGGCCGTGTCCACGCGAATGCTCCCCAGGTCTGCCATGCGAAGTCCCACGGCCCTGAGGATGGCCACCGTCACGACGACGGTGACGCCGAGGCGACCGGCCCAGAGAAGGATCCCTTTCAGCGGGGCCCGCCCCCCCGACCCACCCGCTGCTATCGCCACCGGACCGTCCAACAGCTCATGGGACGCCCGACTGCCGCCGGCTGACGGACTGCCGATGGCCCTGTCTGTCCCGGGCCCCTACGCATCCCCGGCTCCTGGCGTCTTCCTCCGCCAAACCGGCGCGACACAGAGGCCGGCCATGGTCAGGAGTGACAGGAGGCTCACGACGCCCCACGTCCGCACCTGTGGCGCCACGTATCGGAGGTGGACCTCGTAGGTGCCGGCACGGGGGATTTCCACGGCCCCCAGCGTGTAGTTGGCCCTGAGGAGGGGTTGCTCGACCCCGTCGACCCAGGCTTTCCAGCCCGGGTGCCAGTTCTCGGAGATGACGAGGAAGCCCCCTGCATTGGTCTCCAGTCCGAGGACCCTCTCATCGGAACCGTACTCGCTCCACGTCACCGTACTGACCGGAACCACTCCGCCGCCGTCGATTCCCGGCTCCTCTGCCAGGATCACCTCCTGGGCGGGGTTGAAGGGTTCCTGGAGCAGCCGTCGTAGGGTTCCTTCGTCGTCCCGGACGCTGTAGGTGCCCACGAACCAGGCCCGTCCCAGTCCGGGGTACGCATACACAGCCTCCACTCCGTAGGGTCCCTGGGCCTGGCTCAAGGGCGGGATGTCGCCCGGGGGGCCCCCCTGTTGGGTCTCGGGCCAGAGCAGATAGCGTGTGTTGAGGATCCGGAGGACGACGGGATGATTCCAGTTCTCCGCCCTGCCCTGACTCCCCTGGAGGCCGAGGAGCGTTCTGTACCGTGCCAGATCGTTGGGATGGTGGCCCGTGACGAGGTCGAGTCCGTGCATGGCGAGCTCGACGCTCTGGGCGTCCCGGAAGTCGATCACCCGGAAGGGGTCTTCCTCACCGAGGCGGCTTTGCAGAAACCGATCGTTGGCGTCCGGAGCCGACCAGGCAAGGAAGTCGAACGTCTGGATGAAAGGCCGGTCGATCCTGCCCAGGTCCAGGGCCACGAGGAGGCCCAGGCCCGCCACGAAGAGCCCGGTGCCCAGTCGTCGCGTCTGGTGCGCCCAAGCGAGGGCCGCGGTCGCGCCGGCGAAAGCGAGAGCGATCAGGAACCCCCGGGTGATGAAGGGCGTGGCGGCGGCCAGGATCTGCCCTTGCCGATCGTCCATGGTCGGGAACACGACCTGGGTCCAGACGCGGGTCAGGGCGCCGCCGGCTTGAAGGAGGAGGCCCAGAAACAGGAGCGCCACCACCCCGAGGGCCACCTTCCCCGGTCCGGACATGAGCCAGCCCTGGTCCGGATCTCCATCGGTGAGATCGTGGACCGCGAAAGCGAAGAGGGTCGTGACGGAAAGGCTCACGAGGAACGCTGCCAGCGACGGGACCCGAAACAGCGAAATCCCGGGCACGACCTCGTAGAACAACCTCCACACCGGAGTGTGTACACCCAGGGCGAACAGGAGCCAAACGAGGCCCGCAGCCGCGAAGAACATCCTGCCTCCCCGGTCCCTCCCCTTCCCCGCCAGGGCCGTGAGGGCCAGGAGCAGGATACAGATACCCAGGTACTCCAGGTTGCCCTTGAAGAAGTTCCTCCCCCAGTACGTTCCCTGCCACGGTTCCTCGGCCGACGAGTTGCCGACGAACTCGGGAACCACCAGCCCCACCACCTCTTCCGGGTGGTACGACCACGAGGAAGAGTAGGCGAGCGCTTCCTCGGGCGAGGCGTTCACCGTCGTGGCCGTGCGTCGGGACGCGTCGGTCACATAGGAGGCGGCGGGAACGATCTGGACTGCGGCCCCCGCACCACCCAGGAGAGCGCCGAGGAGGAACAGGAGGGCTGGGCGTCCGAGATTCCGCCTGGCGCTCCCCTCGCCGCCATCCCGGGAGGACCGGCTGAGGGCGACGATCCTGAACGCCGCATAGGCGCCCACGGTGAGAAACAGGAAATATGCCGTCTGGAACTGTGTGGTCAGGCTGGTCAACGCCACGCTGCCGGCAAGCCATCCCACCCAGGCCGTGTCTCCGGTACGGATGAGGCGCTCGGTCGCCCAGAAGACCGACGGTGATACTG
>JAHEKK010000265.1 GCA_024638395.1 Gemmatimonadota bacterium
CGAGGGTCTTCTCAGCGGCGTGGCGCCAGCGGAATTCCGCGGCGCGGCGCTGGCCGAGCTTGCGCAAGGACTTGCGGTGATCGGCGTCCGAGACCGCCCTCACGATCAGGCGTCGGCCGCTCCCGAGACGGCTCTCTCGCTTCTCACCAGGTCAGCCGCCCGGTATACGGCGACAAAGGGGTAGCCGGCTCCCTCGATAGCAGCCCTCCCCCCCTCCTCCCGGTCCACCAGGGCCAGGACTCCAAGAACCTGGGCACCGTGGGACACGACGACTTCGGCCGCCTTGAGAGCACTCCCTCCGCTGGTGACCGAGTCCTCCAGCAGTACCACCCGGGCCCCGACGGGTAGGCCCCCTTCGATCTGCCGCCCGGTGCCGTGGTCCTTGGGCGTCTTCCTGACCGTGAAGGCGTCGATGGGCGGACCGTCGTGGAAGGACCGGTGGGCGATGGCGTAGGCGACAGGGTCGGCGCCAAGGGTGAGTCCGCCTACCCACTGAGGATCCCAACCCGCATCCCTGATGGCGGCCAGGGCCACCCAGCCCACGAGATGTTGACCCTCGGCCGACATGGTGGTGAGACGCGCGTCGATGTAGTAGGACGATCGGGCCCCGCTGGCCAACGTGAAGTCCCCGAGCTTCACACTTCGCTCGGCCAGGAGGGTCGCCAGTCTGTTTCGGATTTCGGACATGGTGCCCAAGAGTCGTTGAATTTGATCGGTGGGGTCAACCGCCGGAGCTTGTCGCCCACGCGGGTCTTCATGCGTCGGCATCGATGGACCCGCCGGTTCGAAGCACATTGGCGAAGGCCGCCGGAAGGCCGGCCTCGACCACGGCCCTCGCGGCCCGGTCCACGTCGTACGGAACCCGAATCTGTTGCACTTGGGCTTCGCCGCTCAGGTCCAGCAAGGCGTATCCGGCTCGGGGATCCCGGTCCTTGGGTCTGCCCACGGAGCCGGTGTTGACGAGGAGCACATCATCGATGCGGCGGTGCCAGGGCCGATGGGTATGGCCGAACAGCACGACATTTCCTGGGACGGCCCCAAGGCGGGCAATCATCTTCCGCGAGAACGATTCGGAACGGTCCTCTCGCCAGTAGACCGTGTTCAGCGTCGAGCTTCCGTGGATCAGATGGAGGACCGGCCCGTCGGCCCGGTGGCCTCCAAGGGGGCGCTGGGTCATGGAGAAGGGGAGGCTCCCCAGCCACCGTCGACTCTCCGGGGAGGTCTCTGCGACCGTCCACGCGAAGGAAGCCTTGGAAAGCTCCTGCTCCCTGGGGTCGTCGTACTGGCAGCCGCAATGGGGATGGCCCGTGGCCACGGTGGAATCGTAGTTGCCCTGTACTCCGACAAGCCCCCCCTCACGCATCCGGTGAACCACCTCGTTGGGCCAGGGACCGTAGCCGACCAGGTCTCCCAGATGATAGATCCGCTCGACGGCCCTCTCCACGCAGTCCGCCAGCACGGCCTCCAGGGCCGGGAGGTTGGCATGGATGTCGGAGAGTACGGCGACCTGCACGATCGGTAGCTCCCGCGAGAGGGCAGGGAGCGAAACGATAACCCGACGGCGGATCGCCTTCAAAGACCGGGAGCAAGGGCGGCACCACCTGCCGGACCCGCCGCACTTCGACTGATGTTCGCTAGTGGACCGTTACGGTGCACTAGTGGAAGTCGGCCACCGCAGCTTCGGCTTCGGCTCGGTCCAGCATCGAGCGTATGAGCGCCCCGATGCCCTCCGGATTGAAGGGCTTCTGCAGGAAGGCCACGCCCGGGTCGGGGAGGCCGAACTGCCCGGCCAACTCGGCCCGGGAGTACCCGGAGATATAGAGCATCCGGATCGAGGGCCGAAGCGCCGAGATGGTATGGGCGAGAGCCAGGCCATTCAGCCGGGGAAGGACCACGTCCATCACGATAAGGTCGATCTCCCGCTGCAGCACGATGCGCATGGCTTCGTCGGGATCGGCCGCCTCGAGGACGACGTACCCCAGTCTGCTGAGGAGTCGCATGACGGTTCGGCGCAGCACAGCGTCGTCGTCGACGACGAGGAGCGTCTCCTGACCGTCGAGATTGACCTTGCTGGGAAGCGGATCGGGAAACTCCGTATCCAGGAGGTCCCGGACCTTCCCCCCCAGCTCCTCGGCGGTGAATGGCTTGTCGAGGAAGCCCATCAGGTTGTGGCGGCCCTTCGTGTCACCCAGGATCTCGTCGGTGGTGAAGCCGGACATGTAGAGCACGCGCGTGGAGGGCCGGATGGCCGACACGGCATGAGCCAATTCCAGCCCGCTCATCATGGGGAGGATGACGTCCACCAACAGCAGATCGATGGTCGTGAGTTTGGCGATCCGGACTGCGTCGGCGGGGGACTCAGCCTGCAGCGTCTTGTATCCCAGGGACTCGAGGATCTTACATACCGAGTCCCTGATGGCATGATCGTCATCGACGACCAGGATGGTCTCACTGCCGCGTGGGATCTCGCCTTCGGCCAAGGGAGTCAACTCCGTTTCCCGGGTGGAATGGTACCTGGAATTCTCGGCTGTCGAGGGGGCCGGGATTAGGCGCTACCCCCGCCCCGACCCCTGGATCCGGCAGCGTTTAGAGTCTCCGGTCCCGGGCCAGGTCGGCGAGTTCCGCGCGTGAGCCCACCTCCACCTTCTTGAAAACGTTGGAGAGATGGGTGGACACCGTGCGGTGCGAAATGCCGAGTGTCCTACCGATGGCCTTGTTGGAAAGTCCCTCCGACACGAGGCGGCTTATCTCGACCTCGCGGCCCGTCAGGCCGTCCACGCCGGCGCCGGCGGTCCGGCGCGGCGGACGGGCCTCGACCTCGCGGAACATCTCCCTGGTCTTGCGCAGCTCTCCCTCGGCGCCGAGTCGTGAGAATACGTCATAGACCTGCCGAAGTTCCTGGAGTGCCGCGTCCCGGTTGCCGGTTTCAGCCAGGCGGCCTGCCAGTTGTCGGCGGACCCGGGCGGCATAGGGGATCATGGGGATCGCTTCGAGAGCCTCCGTCGCTTCGCGGAGTTGGATGGCTCCGTTCTCGGAGTCGCCTCCAAGCCAGAGGAGCAGCGCGTCACAAGCGGAGGCCCACGCCAGCCCCAGGGCATGATCCAGGCGTTCCGATTCCGACCGGAGCTTTCCCCCCACCGCTGCGGCCTCGTCGAGATTCCGAAGCATGATGTGTCCCTCGGCGACGATGGGCAGGAGCCGGTGGATCGTCCACGACTTGTATCCGGACTCTTCGGCCAGGGCGACTCCAGCTTCTCCGAGGCGGACGGCCTCTTCGTAGTTGCCCTCCCAGAGCGCACAGGCGGCCTTGCCGACGTGTGCCGGAATGAGCATGAAGAACCCGGCGGGTGTGTCCCGGTTCATGGCGGCCGACTCGGCCAGCTTCCACGCCTCGCCGACGTAGGCCCGGCCCCGGTCCACCTCGCCCCTTTCCAGGTAGAACATGCTCGCCAACACCAGAAGGCGGACGGTCAGGCCCGTCTGCTCCAGAGAGCGGGAAAGGGCGAGGCTTTCCTCGGCAAGGGCGATGCCCCGTTCCCACTCCCCCGTGGCGTAGTACAGCTCGACGGCGAGTTCGGAGAGTGACGCCTTCAGAACCGGTGAACCGAGTTCGTCGGCGATGGCCCGTGCTTGCTCGATGTGCCCCCGTACAGGCTCTGCCTTGCCGGCCATCGCTGCGGATACCGCGAGGCCCCAGTAGGCCCAGAAGGCCGAGTTGGCGTCTTTCGCCTTCCTGGCAAGGCGCAAGGCCCGCTCGCCGTACTCCCTGGCAAAGCTGGCGGGACGGGTCCAGGCATACAGAAGGACCATCGACCGGGCCACGCGCGCCTGAACGTGGGGATCGCCGAGGTGATCCGCGATGGACTCGGCTTCCGCCATGACTTTCTCGGCTTCCTCCAACTGCCCCAGGTCCTGAAGGCAACGGCCCTGTGCGATCAGTAGATCGACCCGGGCCCCGAGAGAGGACTCGGAGGTGGCCATCTGGAGCCCGGCTTCGAACTGCTCCATGGCCTGAGGGTAGCGGAGGGTGGCAAAGTGGATCAGACCGATCCGGCGACGAATCGCGGCCGTGATTGCGGCCCCCGCTGCATCCACCGGGACCTGGGCCAGGGCTTCGTGATAGGTGGCAATGGCCCGGTCTGACTTCCCCAGGCGGTGTTGCGCTCGCCCCAGGTCCAGGAGGAGCTCCGCCGCCTCGAGACCTTGGAGTGGCTCATCGGAGGGGCCGCGACGGAGGGCGGCGATGAGGTACTTCTCGGCCTCCTGGTTGGCCATGCGCGCCAGGGCGCCACGCCCGGCCCGAGCCAGGTAGCCCCGTTCCTCCCTGCCCAGCGTCGCCGGATCCGCTTCGGCAAAGTGATGGGCAAGGACCGCGGCGTGGGCATTCGCGGTGAATCCCATCCTTCGGAGCAGGACCCGGCCGCAGCGGCCATGGAGGTCCCGCCGGCGAGCCAGCCCGAAACGGCTTCTCAAGGCCTCTGCCAGGACCGGGTGAGTGAAGGCGAAAGAGACGCCCCCCTCTCGCTGGGATTCGCGAATCAGCCGGCGCTCCCGGAGCTCGTCCAATGCGTTCAGGAGATTCCGCCCGTCCAGCTCGTCCAGGGCCTCGAGGTCCTCCAGGCGGGCGGCGCCGCCGAAAATGGCGATCAACTCGGCGGCCACGCGCGCCGAGGGGGAGAGCCGGTCGAATCGAGCGGTGGACGACTCTGCCACGGAGGCGGGAAGCTCTACACGGCTCACGTCCCATCCCCGCCATTGTCGCCCCTGTTTCACGAGGACGCCTCGGTCCCGCAGGTCCCGCAGCAGGGCGTCGATGAAGGCGGGATTCCCCAGAGACCACTCGTGGAGCCGGGATGCGAAGTCGGTGAGGGTGCCCCCGCCGGTACGGTAGGTGCGCTCCAGGAGCTCCAACGTCTCGTCGGGGCTCAAAGGCGCCAGGGAGAACCGTGCCGCGAGCCCCAGGTCCACCAGTGAGTTCTCGGTCTCGACCAGAACGTCGTTTCCCGCCCGCTCGCCCTCCTCGTAGGTACAAAGGAAGTTCAGGCTCGCGCCCCGGGTGTGTCGGACGGTGAAGTGGAGGAGCTCCAGGGACGGGCCATCGGCCCATTGAATGTCGTCCAGGCATACGAGGAGGGCCTGCCGGTCTGCCAAGCCCTTCAGAAGCTCCACGAACGACCAGAAGACCCGGGCTCGGGCGTCCTCCGTCAGGTGGGTGGGCTCAGGCACCGCGGCGGCGGAGACCGCGGCGGGGAAGAGGTGTGCGAGGTCGGGAAGTGTCCCCCGGGTCAGCACCTGGAGCGAGGAATCGTCGAGGTCGCGGAGCAGGGGGGTGAAGCAGTCGGACAGGAGAGCGTAGGGGCTCTTCGATCCCAAGGGGAAGGCCCTGGCACGCAGTACCCGCGTGCCGGCCCCTTCGAGGGTGGTCGCCAGCTCCGAGACGAGTCGGGTCTTTCCGACGCCCCGCTCTCCGGAGACGACGAGGAAGTGGGGATC
>JAHEKK010000266.1 GCA_024638395.1 Gemmatimonadota bacterium
GGCCCCCGGGTCGGGGAGCTGGACGAGGAGATGGTCCACGAATCGACGGCCGGCCAGACCTTCACCCTCGGCGCCAGCACCTGGCGCATCCTCGAGATCACCCGGGACAGGGTCATCGTCGAGAACGCACCCGGCGAACCGGGCCGCCTTCCCTTCTGGCATGGATCCGGGCCCGGCAGGCCCATCGAAGTGGGTCGGGCACTCGGGACCCTGACCCGGGAGCTGGACGCCCTGCCCGAAGAAGACGTCAGGCGCCGGCTCGAGGACGAGTTCTCCTTCAACGAGCACGCCGCCTCGAACCTGCTCCAGTACCTCAGGGAGCAACGGGAGGCGACAGGAGCCCTGCCCACGGACCGGGATATCGTGGTGGAGCGGTTTCGTGACGAGCTGGGGGATTGGCGCATTTGCATCCTGTCCCCCTTCGGCGGTCGGGTCCACGCACCCTGGGGATTGGCTATCCGGCGCGCCGTCTCCGATCACGTCGGGTACGATGTCCAGATCGTCTGGAGCGACGACGGCATCGTCCTCACCCTCGCCGACGGTGACGAGCCGCCGCCCCTGGAGATCCTGATACCCGATCCGGACGACCTGGAGGACCTGGTCGTCCAGGAGCTGACCCGCTCTCCGGTCTTCGCATCCCACTTCCGGGAGAACGCTGCCCGGGCTCTGCTCCTTCCCCGACGACGACCGGGCTCGCGGACGCCCCTCTTCGCACAGCGCCTCAAGGCACAGAAGCTCATGAGCGTGGCGATGGCGTACCCGTCCTTTCCCATCGTGATCGAGACCTTCCGGTCGTGTCTCCAGGACGTCTTCGACCTACCGGCCGTCACTGCCCTCCTGCGATCGGTGGAAACGGGTGAAGTGAAGGTCCATCAGGTAGAAACGACGGGCCCCTCCGCCTTCGCCCGGTCCCTCGTATTCGCCTACGTCGCCGCCTACCTCTACGAGGGCGACTCACCGGCTGCCGAGCGGCGGGCGGGGGCCCTCTCCCTCGACCTCTCCCTGCTCCGGGAGCTGCTGGGAGAAGCCCAGCTGCGCGACCTTCTCGACGCCGACGTCATCGAGGAGGTGGAGGCGGAGCTCCAGGGAACCCACCCGGAACGCCGAGTGGGAAGCGCCGAAGAACTCCACGACCTGCTTCGCCGCGTTGGCGATCTCGACCCGGACGAGCTCGACGGGAGGGTACGGCCGGACGCCGCGGGTGTGGTCCAGGAGTTGTTGGGAGGGAAGCGGGTCTACCGGGTCCGCGTGGCCGCCCGGGTCACCTGGATCGCCCGGGAGGACGTCGCGCTCTACCGGGACGCCCTGGGGATCCAACCGCCCCCCGGAGTCCCCGTGGCCTTCCTGACGCCGGTGACGGCTCCCGTCGAGGCTCTCCTCGCCCGGTGGGCACGGACCCGCGGGCCCTTCCCCCTGGAGGCCGTCGCGAACCGCTTCGGCCTCGTGCCCGCCCAGGCCAGGGCCCACCTGGACCAGCTGGTAGCCCAGGGGCGCCTGCTGGAGGGCGAGTTCCGGCCCGGACACGAGGGGACGGAGTGGTGCGACGTGGAAGTCATGCGCAGGATCAAACGGAGGACCCTGGCGAAGCTCAGGGGACAGGTGGCGCCCGTTTCCCCCCAGACCATGGCGCGCTTCCTCCCCAAGTGGCACGGGATCGGTGTCGTGCGGCGCAACGACCGTGCATTGGAGGAGGCCCTCTCCCGCCTCGAGGGCATCCCACTACCTCTGTCCGAGATCGACCGCCTGATCCTACCGGCCCGCGTACCGGACTACAGGGCCGAGCGACTCGACGAGCTGGGCGCCATGGGATGGCTCGTCTGGGTCGGCAGGGGCTCTCTGGGAGCCGAGGACGGTAAGGTCGCCTTCTACCGCCGGGAACGGGTTGCCCGGCTCGTGGAGCCGCCCCCGGAGCTCGACGGTATCGAGGAAGCGACCGAGATCCACCGGACCCTCCTGGACCACCTCGGTCAGCGTGGCGCCTGCTTCTTCACGGAGGTTGCCTCGGCGATTCCCGAGCTGAACGCGGCGGCGCTGGCCGACCACCTATGGGACCTGGTCTGGTGGGGCCACGTAACGAACGACTCTCTGGGCGGAGTCCGGGCCCTCCGGGTCCTGCGCCGGGGCCGCCGATCGTCTCGGACCCGTTTCGTACCGGGCCGGTGGTCATCAGTGGCGGAGCTCGTGGACTCTTCCGTGTCCGACACTGAACGGGCCCATGGGCGTGCGATCACGCTCCTCGAACGCCATGGACTCGTGACACGGGAGGCAGCCGCCGTCGAGAGTTGGAGAGGGGGCTTCTCGGCCATCTACCGGGTTCTCAAGGAAATGGAGGGCTCAGGGAAGGTACGGTGGGGCTATTTCGTCGAGGGGCTGGGGGGAGCCCAGTTCGCCTACCCGGGGGCCATCGACCGCCTCCGGAAGGTGGATGCCGCGGAAGGGGAAGGTCAGACGTACGTCCTGTCGGCCACCGATCCCGCCAATCCGTTCGGCTGGCTGCTGCCCTGGCCGGCCTTCAACGGCCCGGGCTCGAGGGGTCCGCGGCGGGCCAGGGCGGCGAGCGTGGTTCTGGTGGACGGATGGCCGGTCTTGTTCCTGGACCGGCGGGGGCGCCGCGTGCGGACCCTCGCGGCCGCCACCGAGGAGCAGTTGGACCGGGCCGTGGAGGCTCTACCTCAGTTGGCCCGGCGGGGCCGCCGCAGGACACTCCTCATCGAGGAAGTAAACGGGGAGCGGGCGGCCCAGAGCGTCCTGGGTGCGCGCCTCAGGGCGCAAGGATTTACCCCCGAGTACCGGGGCTTGCGTATGGAAGCGTAGCCAAACCCCACGTTCGGGAGGACAAGTGCCTGAAGGGGACACCATCCACCGCATCGCGCGCCGCATGGGGAAGGACCTGGTGGGCCGCAGCCTGACGGCCCTGGCCGTCCAGGAGGTTGGGGCGGTCCCGGAGCTCGAGGGCGCCTCGGTGGAGAAAGTCGAGGCCCGGGGCAAGCATCTCCTCGTCCATTTCGAGCGGGGATGGAGCCTGAGGGTCCACCTGGGCATGAAAGGCCGGTGGCGCCGGACGCCAGCTTCCCCGGGGGGAGGGCGTCATGCCGCCTCGCGGGCCAGCGCCTACCTCACGGCCGGGCCTTTCGCCTGGACCTGCGCGGGAGCGTATCAAGTAGAACTGGTCCGTACCGGCCACCTGTCCGCCCATCCACGGCTCTCCCGCCTCGGGCCCGACCTCCTGGCACCGTCTCCGGATATCGCCGCCATGGTGCGCCGCGCGTCGTTCCCGGGGCACCGGGACCGGGCCGTGGCCACATGCATCATGGACCAGACCGTGGCCTCGGGTCTCGGCAACGTGTACAAGTCCGAGGTCCTGTTCCTGGAAGGGATCCATCCTGCCCTCCCGGTACACGCCCTGGCGCAGAACGACATGGAGAAGGTCTTCGAAACGGCCCACAAGCTGATGACGGATAATCTGTCCCGCCGGCGCCGCGAAACCGTTCCCCTGACTCTTCGTCCCTGGGCGAACAGCCCCCGCCTCTGGGTCTACCGCCGAGAGGGGGATCCCTGCCTCCGGTGCCGAACGGCCGTGGCCCGTCTCGTCCAGGAGGGGCGAAGCACGTACTTCTGCCCCTCCTGTCAGCGCCGTGACCAGGGCCAGAGGACCGGAACACGGGAGTGAGGCCCCCTTCCCGTCAAAGGCACGGGTTCGGCCTTCCGGGTCAGGCGCCCACAGCCTCCGCAGCCCGTGACAGCGTCGCACTGAGAAAGGCGTCGAAAAGCCTGGTGGATATGGGTCCCACGCTGCCATCGCCGATCCGCCGTCCATCCACTTCGATGGTCGGCCGGACCTCCGTGGTGGTGCCCGTGAAGAAGATCTCGTCCGCCCGATAGAGATCTCCGACGGGGATCGAGCGCTCCTCCACCGGGATCCCCGATGCATTGGCCAGCTCGATCACGACGTCTCGCGAAATCCCGTGGAGGATGTAGTTGGACTTCGGGGCCGTGACCACTACGCCGTCGAATACCGCGAACAGGTTGTTGTGGGCGCCCTCCAGGGCGATGCCGTCACGAACGTAGATGGCGTCCTCCACACCCGCGTCGACGGCGGCCTGTTGGGCGAGGACATTGGCCAGTAACGAAATGGCCTTGATGTCTACTCGAGCCCAGCGCATGTCGGGAACGGTGATCGCCCGGAACCCCCTCTCCCAACGATCCCTCTCAGGGCGCTGATAACGATTGGCGAAGGCATAGACGGTGGGGGTCGCCTCGACCTTGGGAAACGCGTGAGACCGGGGCGCCGCGCCGCGCGTCACCTGAACGTAGACGTAGGCCGCCTCGGCCTCCGCCAGACCGTTCCGTGCAAGAAGCTCTTCGTTGACCTCTCGGAGCCCCGCAGGATCGAAGCCGATGCGGAGGGCCGCGAGGCCGCTCTTCATCCGCTCCAGGTGTTTCTCGAACCGGAAGAGCCGGCCCCCGTAGGCGGCGGTGACTTCGTACACACCATCGCTGAGGAGGAAGCCTCGGTCGTCGACCGATACCCGTGCTTCAGCCTTGGGGAGGTAGCTCCCGTCCAGATAGACCGTACTCATGCGGCCGGGCGACTCATCGCTGGAGCCCGTCTCCCCCCTCGCTCTCCAGCTTTTCGAACTCCTCCAACAGCTCGGCTTCACGGATGGGAGGCGGCTCCGTCGCACCTTCGTCCGCGTCGCCCCCGTCATCGTCCTCGTCGGAAGCGGCCGCTTCGGCGTCCGGTCCGTCGGGCGCTTCGAGTTGCTTGGGAGGCTCAGGCGCTCCTCCGGGGAGCAGACCCATCTGAGCCTTGAGCTGTAGAAGCTTGTCCTCGACGCCCGTGTCGTCACCGCCGGACTCGAGGCGCAGGAACTCGTCTTCGAGACTGTCGCCGGTCAGGGCCTCGGTCACCTCCGCCTGGGCAACGCTCCGGCGTTCTTCTTCCTCGATCTTCTCCGCCATCCGGTTGAAGGCGTCGAACGCCGAAGTGTCGGAAAGTCCCGACATGGTCTCGTGGATGCGCTTCTGGGCCTGCGCGCGCTTCTGCTTGGCGATCAGCAGGTTCCGCTTCCGCTTCGCCTCTTCGATCTTGTCATTCAGCTGCCGGAGAGAGCCCTTCAGCTTCTCCGTCTCGTCCGCCTGGGCCCGCCACGTGCTTTCGAGAACGTGGGCGCGCTGGGCGTGCTCCTGCTGCCGCACGAGGGCCTGCTTGGCCAGATCGTCCCGGCCTTCCTTGACGGCCAGCATGGCCCGGTGCTCCCAGTCGCGGGCCTGTTTCACCTCGTCCTCGAGCTGGGCCCTCAGCTTGCGCTCGTCGGCGATCGCGGCCGCCACTTCCCGCTTCGCCTTGGACAGCTGATCCCGCATGTCGAGGATGATCTGATTCAGCATCTTCTCGGGGTTTTCAGCCCGAGAGATCAGATCGTTGATGTTGCTCTTGATGACGGTCGAAAGCTTCGTGAAGATGCTCATCCTCAGGCC
>JAHEKK010000267.1 GCA_024638395.1 Gemmatimonadota bacterium
CCACGCCAACGGCGGATCCACTTCGCGTCGACCGGTCGCACGCAAGATTCGTGGGATCCGTGCGATACTTGGTGGAGAGAGGCGACCTGGCGGGCTTCCTTCCCCCCGTGCCCTTGTCGCTGCGCCGCGTCGGGGGGTCGGTGGCAATTGGAAAGGCTTTTTCGGGACGTGGCAACGAACGTTGCGGCAAACATTCCCCGGGCGCGAAGAGTTTGCGCGTCCTTGGCAGTCCCGGGCATCAACGCTCAAACTGAACCCGGCCGGCCCCATTCTGGCACGGTTCTGGACAGACGGACCCCATGACGTGGCTATGGCGATGTACGAACGTCCCCACGGCCACTTCGACCGTGACCGCAAGGATCATTGAGGAGATTCGACGATGAGCATCGTAGGAGCACAGCTCGAACTTGGCGGCCACGCCTGGCGGGTAGCGTCCGTCGTCCGCGAGGGACCCGCCTGGAAACTGGTTCTTCGCACCGCGGATGGAGAGTCTGGCACCATGACCGCCCGGGTTGAAGGGGCACAGCCGCCCCAAACCCTGGGGGAGGTGCGGAATGCGCTGGAGAACCCGGATTCCCGAACGTTTCTGGATGAATCGGGGAGCCCGTGGAGGGCGGAACTGGTCCCCCGCTACAAGGACGGTCAGGAGCTGGGGCGGCTGCTGGTCCTGACGTCCAAGCGCTCTTCGGAACGCCACAAGCTGGTATTCACCTCGGTCGTCGGTCTCGCCGTACTGACGGATCAGGACCTCCGGGCCTGGTTGAAAGCCGGACGGGCTGCCGCGGCCCCTGCCGGCTGAGGATCCGGAAGGCCCCCCTGCCTCGTGGGGACCCCGCCGGCCCACCCGGGGATCCTACCCTACGTCGCGGGGCAGGATCTGTCGGATCTTGTTGAGAAGGGCCTCACGGGTGAAGGGCTTCGCCAGGAAGGCGTAGCCACCCTCGGCGATCCCCGCCCGCGCCACCTGGTCGTCCGTGTGCCCCGAGATGAACAGAACAGGGATGTCGACGGCTTCTTCCCTGAGGGCACGTACCATTTCATGGCCGCTCATCTCCGGCATCACCACGTCGGTGACGATGGCATCGAAGTGGCCCTGACGCGCAACGCCCAGAGCTTCTTCTCCGTTGCTCGCCTCCATGATCTGGAAGCCCTCGCGCTCCAGAATCCGACGTACGACAGTGCGCACGGCCTCATCATCTTCGGCGAGGAGGATGCGAACGGGTCTCCCGGACGCGTCGGGCTCATCGCGAGCGTGTGACTCGACCTCGGTCTCCGGGAGGAAGACACGCACCCGAGCGCCGCGCTGGGGCTGGGACTCGATCCAGACGTAGCCCTCGCTCTGCTTGACGATTCCGTACACCGTGGAAAGGCCCAGTCCGGGCCCCTGGCCCGGCGGTTTGGTGGTGAAGAAGGGCTCGAAGGCTCGCGCCTTGACGTCGTCCGGCATGCCGGGCCCGGTGTCTTCGACGGTGAGGACGGCATACGCGCCTTCCCGCACGAAGTACTGGAACGACTCCGCCTCCTCGGTTCCGATCGCACGGTTGCCGGTGGAGATGGTCAAGCGACCCCCCGTGGGCATGGCCTCCACAGCGTTCTGAACGAGGTTGAGCACGACCTGTTCGACCTGGCGCGGATCGGCCCGTGTGGGCACCAGGTCGTTTGCGAGATCGTGGACGAGCTCGATGTCCTCCCGTACAACGCGGCGCAACACGCCCGACATCCCGAGAATGATCCGATTCAGATCCAGTTCCCGGGGCTGGAGGAGCTGGCGGCGGCTGAAGGCCAGGAGCTGCTGGACCAGCCCTGCCGCCCGGTTCGCGGCCTCCCGGATCTCCTGCAGATCCCCCCGGGCCCCGCTGTGGGGAGGGAGGTCCTGCAGAATGAGCTCCGTGAACCCCTGGATCCCCGTAAGGGCGTTGTTCAGGTCGTGTGCTACACCGCCGGCCAGGCCGCCCACCGCCTGGAGGCGTTGGGCCTGGATGACCTGGCCCTCCAACTCCTTCCGCTGCGTGAGGTCCGACGTAACGGTGATGATCCCCTGTGCGTCGCCGGAGTCGTCGTAGAACGGCGTCCCCGTGAATCGGGCGGGGAACGCTTCGCCGGATCGTCGCTGGAGCGTCACTTCGCCGGTCCAGGTGTCGCCGGCGCTCAAGGCCTTCATGGCGGCGGTGAGCTGGGCCCTGTCGGTGTCGGCCGGTGCGGTGACGGACAGATCCCGTCCCAGGGCCTCATGGGCCTGGTAGCCGTAGAGGGATTCGGCGGCCCGGTTCCAATACACGATCTTCCCCTCGAGGTCGACGGCCACCACGGCCTCTCCTACGGCATCCAGCAAACGGGCCTGGAAGCCGATCTCGTCGGCAGCCTCGATGGCCTCCCGGCGGGCCTGCTCGACCTCCTGGATCTGGGCCACCTTCGAGAGGGCCAGACCCGTCTGCCCGGCTACCGCTTTGGCGAAGCGGAGGTCGTGGTCGTCGTAGGGCCGATCGTCTTCGAAGCGGGCAAAGGAGATGGTGCCGACGATCGCGTCGTCGACTCGGAGCGGGACCACCATGAAGGATCGAGGGCCCAGGCGGTCCACCGCCTCGCGGAGCGGTTGATTCGACGCGGGAGCGACCATGACGCCGGCGGGAACGCCGACCTGTCGCGCAGTGCCCTCCTCGATGGCGGCCCGAATGACGCTTCCCCGGGCCGTCATCGGACCCCGAAGCTCCCGCAACAGCAGCGCCAGCTCGGGCTCTTTGTGCAGGTCCCTGTGCTGGAATGCGACTTCCTGGATCGAGCCGTCGGCCTCGGCCAGATGGACGAAGGCGTAGTCCGCTACCACGGGCACCACCATGGCGAGGGCCCGATCCACGGTCCCCTTGAACCCTTCCGACGCCCGGACCGAGGGGCCGAGCGGGTCTACGGGGGCAGCGTTCCCCGGCTCAGGGGCCTCTGGTGGCATCGCGTGGGAGTCGTGCTGGGTCACGGAAGAGAAATCACTTGTGGTACGGCCCCGGTGGACGGCACCTTTGCCGGGTGGTCCTGGAGCGGGTCCGAGGCGTGTCGCTCCTGACCTAATTCTCGGCAGCGTTTCCGGCCAGCCCCAGCATGAAGCGGGATCGGTCCAAACGGCCGCGGGTAGGATTCCCGGACCGAAACGACCCAGGACGCGCCGGCCGAACCCAAGCAGAGACCCGATGGCAACCAACGCACCGCCGAAGACGCTCACGATTCGTGGCTTACCGCGCCCCCTCGCGAGGGCGATGGAGGCCTATGGGGGGAGCCTGGACGTCGATCTGGTCAAATCGGCGTACGAGCTGGCGGATGAGGCCCATGCCGGTCAACGGCGGGCGTCGGGAGAACCCTTCATCAACCATGCGGTCGAGGTGGCTACGATCGCCGCGGAGCTTCGCCTCGACACATCCTCCCTGGTGGCCGCTCTCGTCCACGATGTCGTGGAGGATACCGCGGTGTCGCTTCAGGGGATCCGTGAGCTCTTCGGGGAAGAAGTCGGGTCCATCGTGGACGGAGTCACCAAGATCGGACGCGTCCAGTTCAAGTCGAGTACCGAGCAACAGGTCGAGAACTACCGGAAGCTCCTCCTTTCCGTTGCACAGGACGCGCGGGTGATCTTGGTGAAGCTGGCGGACCGCGTTCACAACATGCGCACGCTGGAGCACCTCCCGCCCGAGAAGCAGAAGCGCATCGCCCAGGAGACGAGGGAGATCTACGCACCCCTGGCCCACCGGCTGGGGATGGCGGCCATCAAGTGGGAGCTGGAGGATCTGGCGTTCAAGTTCCTGGACCCCGAGGCGTATACCGAGCTGAGGAAGCTGGTGCGCCAGCGCCGGCGGTCCCGGGAGCGGCAGATCCTGGAAATGCAGCGGCCCCTCGAGGAAGCGCTGGAGAAGGCGGGCATCCCCGCGGAGGTGACCGGCCGGCCCAAGCACCTGTGGTCGATCCACCGGAAGATGATCAAGCGGCACCAGACCTACGATGAGATCTACGACCTCATGGCCCTCCGGGTGATCACCGACTCGGTCCAGAGCTGCTACGCCGCTCTGGGAATCATCCACAGCCAGTGGAGTCCAGTCCAGGACCGGTTCCACGACTACGTAGCCACGCCCAAATCCAACATGTATCGGTCCATCCACACCACCGTGGTGGGACCCGGCGGGCGCCGCTACGAGGTCCAGATTCGAACCGAAGAGATGCATCGCACGGCGGAGTACGGCATCGCCGCCCACTGGCGGTACAAGGAATCGGGAGACACCAACGAGGTGGATGAGGCCCTTCTGTGGTTCCGCCAGGTGCTGGAATGGCAGAAGGATGCCCGGGAGCCCGAGGAATTCATGGAGTTCCTCCGCATGGACCTCTTCCAGGGCGAGATCTTCGTGTTCACGCCACGGGGCGAGGTGAAGCAGCTCCCGGTGGGCGCGTCGCCTATCGACTTCGCCTTCGCCGTCCACACGGAAGTGGGGCTGCACTGCGCAGGGGCCAAGGTCAACGGCCGGATCGCGCCGCTGTCCCGGGAGCTCAGGAACGGTGAGACGGTGGAGATCATCACCAACCCGAAACAGTGGCCGAGTCGCGACTGGCTGGGGTTCGTCAAGACCTCGAGGGCCCGACAGAAGGTGCGGCAGTGGATCCGGCGCGAGGAGTTCGACCAGGCTCTTCGCCTGGGCCAGGAGCTGTTCGCGCGGGAGTTACGTAAGGGCCGCCGCAGCAAGCCTCCTGAGGCCGAGCTCGAACGGGTCGCCAGGTCCCTCGGTTTCGGGAAGTGGAACGAGGTCCTCGCGGGTCTCGCCAAAGGCGATGTCGGCCCCACGGCGATGATCCGGGCGCTCTATCCCGACGAGGACCCCTCGAACGTGGTCCAACGGACCCCGTCGGCCCTCGAACGGCTGGCCGACAAGATCCGCAGGTCCAACCGCGGCGTCACCATCCAGGGCATGGACAACCTGATGGTGCGGTACTCCCAGTGTTGTCAGCCGGTGCCCGGGGACGACGTGATCGGCTACGTCACACGCGGGCGCGGGATCTCCATTCACCGCACGGACTGCCCGAACATCCTGAATCTCGCCAGCGATCCCGGACGAAGGGTGGACATCGAGTGGAAGGCCGAACGGGATGATCGATTCTTCGTGCATCTGCATATGGAAGGCACCGACCGGCGCGGCCTCCTAGGCGACGTGGCGCGGACGATCACGGATACCGGCACCGATATCCAGCATGCCGACATGAGGGCCACCCACGGTGGGATGTCGGCGGAGTTCGCCGTGGAGGTCCAGGATCTTGCCCACCTCCGCCGTGTCGTGGACGCCGTCGAGCGCGTGAAGGGGGTTCTGTCGGTGGTGCGTCGAGAGAGTTTTGGCGAGAGTGATCTCCTCGACGACTGATCCCTACCGCCCGGACCATGCCTGAATTCGAAATCAGGGCTCCCTTCGAGCCCAAGGGAGACCAGCCCGCGGCCATTCGC
>JAHEKK010000268.1 GCA_024638395.1 Gemmatimonadota bacterium
GAGCGCCGTCGGGGAATCACCATCGAGCTCGGTTTCGCCCGGTTCTCTCCCGAGGGGGGACACGGGTTCGGTGTGGTGGATGTTCCGGGCCACGAGGGCTTCATCCGCAACATGTTGGCCGGGGCCACGGGAATGGACGTCGTACTCCTGGTGATCGCCGCAGACGAGGGGGTGATGCCTCAGACCCGAGAGCACCTCGCCATTGTACGGCTACTCAGGATTCAGGGATTGGTCGTAGCCCTCACGAAAGTGGATCTGGTAGATCCGGAGTGGATCGAGCTCGTGGAGGAGGACGTTCGCGACCTCTTGCAGGACACGCCCTTCCGCGATTGCCCCATGGTACGCACCTCGGCCGTGGACGGGACGGGGATCCCCGAGCTGATCGACACGCTTACCGCGGCCGCCCAGCCAGCCGGCCGCAGGGTTGCCGACGACGTGGCGCGACTGCCCATCGATCGGGTCTTTACGGTCGAGGGGGCGGGGACCGTGGTAACCGGCACCCTCTGGTCCGGGACCCTCGAGTCCGGCCAGACCGTTCGCGTCCTGCCGGTGGATGAAGAAGCCCGGATCCGGCGTCTGCAGGTGCACGGCGCCGATGTGGCCCACGCCCAGGCCGGGCAGCGCACGGCCGTGGCGCTGACCGGGGCGGCGATTCGCCGCGGCCTGATCGACCGTGGGCACGTAGTGGTTGACTCACCCGCCTGGGCCGCGTCCCACATGATGACTGTGGATCTCGAGCTCCTGGAAGGGACCGGTTGGGTGGTTCAGACCGGTCAGCGGGTCCGGGTCCATCTAGGGACCGCCGAAGTCATGGCGCGGGTCGTGCTCTTCACGGCAGGGGGTGAGGGCGTGTTGAGCCACGGTTCGACCCTGGCCCAGCTCCGCCTGGAGTCGCCGTTGGTGGCTCGTGCAGGAGACCGATTCGTCCTCAGATCCTACTCTCCCATGACCACCATAGCCGGGGGTTCGGTTCTCGAGGCGAACGCGCCCAAGCGGAAGCGTCTGGCCCCTGCCGAGAGGTCGGCCCTCGAGGACATCCGGAAGGGGGGCCGGCAGGCGGCTGCCGCCGTGATCCGATTGGCCGGCTGGGGCGGGCTTCCGGCTGCCGAGGCGCCCCTGCGGATCCCTAGCGGTTCGGGATTGGCCGACGGCGGGGTGGATCTCAACGGAATCTGGTTCGCGGAAGATGTAGTCGAGGAGGGATGCGGTCTCCTTCTTGCGGCCGCGGAGGCCCACCACGGGGCCCATCCACTGGATTCCGGTATTCCACTCGAGCGTCTACGCACGGCTCTGCCGGCCGGCGCTCACCCTGACCTGGCCGAGGCCCTCATTCGAAGGCTGCTCGCGGAGGGTAGGCTCGTGGCCGAGGGCGCCTTCGCCCGCCTCCCCACGTTCCGACGCGCCTTGTCCGAGGCGCAATCGACGCTCAGATCCGCCCTCACCTCCGTCTACCGTGAGGCGGGACTGCAGCCACCCGCACTCGACGAACTCCCAGGGGTGCTCCGGCGCGATTCAGACCTGGAACCGGTGCTACAGGTGATGGTGGACGAGGGTGACCTTGCGGCGTTGGGTGACGGGTTTCTGGTCTGGCGCGTCGCCCTGGACGACGCGTGTCGTGCGGTCGCGGACCAACTGGGCGGGAGGGAAGGGCTCGGTCCGGCGGATTTCCGGGAGGTGTTGCCGGTGACCCGCAAGCACCTGATACCCATTCTCGCCAGCATGGACGCCAAAGGCGTTACTGTTCGTAGGGATGGTCAGAGGGACGTCCCCCCGCCCGGGTAGGGCCTTTCTGGCGGCCCGCGGCACCATTTTTCGCTTTATGTGTAGGTAACGGACTGGGTTTTTGCTTGACCCCCCCTTTCCCAATCGGGTATTTTCCGATCCACGAGGACCCCTGCGGAAGCGGGAGCCCAGCCGTCGTTGCGCCTGGAGAGCTTGAACGACCGAACGCTACTGAAAGCCTGGATTTCTGACCTTGTTGGAGAACCCGTGAGGCGCTTGGCCTGCGCCTTTGTGCTGTGTTTGGGGATACTCCCCGGCGGCTTGGTAGGACAGGAGCCGCCAGGGTCGGATAGTGGTTTCCGATTGGAGCAGAACTATCCGAACCCCTTCAACCCTGAGACCCGGATTCCCTTCCGTCTGACGGAAGCTCTCTTCGAATCCGGGGAAGGGGTCACGGTATCCGTGCGCATCTTCAACATCCTGCAGCAGTTCGTCGCGGCCCCCGTGGCACTCGCCTACCCAGGCGGGGAGGGACTCCCCCTGCTCCAGCTCCGTTACACGGCCCCGGGTGCATACGAGGCCTTCTGGGACGGACGGGACCGAAACGGAAATCAGGTGGCGTCCGGTGTGTATTTCGTGCAGATGGTGGTCAACGGCCGGACGGCCTGGATGAAGATGTTCGTCACCAAGTAGGGAGACCCGCTGGGGCTTGTCACCCGCCTCACCCTCGGACCGTAGCTGCTCCCCGTTCTTCTACCTTCGGCCGTATTCTTCTACAGCCCCTTCTCTTCCAGCAGCGCGAACAGGTCGTCCACCGACGTGAGGGACTTGAGGCGGTCGGGAACGTCCGGCTCCTTGGCGAATTGAGCCACTTTGCCCAGAACCGGTAGGTACTGGTTGGATACCTCCAGAGGCGGCGCCACAATGAGGAAGAAGCTCACGACCGGTTGATCGTCGATGGAGCGGAAGTCGACGCCTTGGGCCCTGAGGCCGTACGCCAATTGCAGACGCTTGACGACGAGAGACCGACAGTGTGGGATGGCGATTCCCTTGCCGATGCCGGTGGATCCCAGGTTCTCTCGACGCTTGAGCGTCTTGATCAGGATCCCTCGCGACTTCTCATCGATGGGAAGGAGTTCGACGAGCTCCGAAAGGATCTCTTCTTTGGAGGTCCCCTGGAGGTCGAGATTGACCCGCTCCGGGGTGAGGAAATCGCGAAGTAGCATCGGGGGGGAGCGTGAGGAGACGGCTGGAAGGACGCTCGAACATATGAGGCCCTCTGATCGCCCACCAGCCTGCCGTACCCAGGGGCAATCCGTTTTCGGTTTCACCGGGTCGAATTAGGTTCCTGGGATGCGTCCGTTTCCGTTCCAAATCCCAGGGGGGCCTGCGGTGCCCCTCTTCCTGGCTCCCCAGGCCGGTGTCTCGGAGTCGCCCTTCCGCCGGCTCTGTCGGCGGTATGGAGCCGACGTCGTGCTGACCGAGTTCGTCAGCGCCGAGGGGATCGTGCGGGACTCCCCGAAGACCGCGGAGTATCTCCGGTTCGAGGACGACGAACGGCCGATCGGGATCCAGATCTTCGGGGCCGACCCTGTCAGCATGGGTGAGGCGGCAGGCCTGGTCACGGAGGCCTATCGCCCCGACTTCATCGACATCAATTTCGGGTGCCCGGTAAAGAAGGTCGTGCGGCGAAACGGGGGGTCCGGGTGCCTGCGGGATCTGGATCTGGTGGGGGCCATCATCAGGGCGGTCGATGGCGCCACGCACCTTCCGGTGACGACGAAGATCCGGTCCGGCTTCGACGAGCAGTCCAGGGATCCCGTGGGGATCGCCCAGGTCTGTGAGGAAGCCGGGTCGGCCATGGTTACCCTCCACGCCCGCACCCGCGCCGACATGTACAGCGGAACGGCCCGATGGGAAGAAATCGCGGCTGTTGCGGAAGCGGTCGATATCCCGGTCATTGGCAACGGCGATGTTCGGACGGGCCAGGATGCGGCGCGCATGGCGGCCCAGACGGGATGCCAGGGCGTCATGATCGCTCGGGGATCCCACGGCACGCCCTGGCTGTTTCATCAGGCCCGGGCAGCCCTCGACCGGCGGCCGGTTCCGCCCGATCCGTCTCCGGAGACCCGTTTCCGCATCTGTCTGGAGCATGCCGAAAACGCCATCCGCTTCGAACGGGATGCCGCAAAGGCCGTGATCGAGTTCCGGAAGCACCTCGGGTGGTATACGAAGGGCCTTCCAGGGGGGCGCATCCTCCGCCAGGAGCTCTTCCAGGTCGAGGACCTGACGCGGATCAGGAGCTTGCTGGAGGGGTATCTGGAAACTGCGGAAAGGCGCCAGGTCGTCGGGGTGTAGGTTCGGCCGGCGGCGCCGCTCAGGATTGGGAAACCACCCGAACCCAAGCTCAGTGTACACCGGCCGCCGGGCACAGGTGGCCTTTCCGCACCGGCGCCGGCGGTTCCGCTCTGCCTCTTCCAGACGTGCTGAGGCCCCGCACCCAGCGTTCGCGGATCATTCGAAAACAAGGCGTCCGTCCGCTCGGGCGACGTACGCCGGAAGAACTCTAGGAGAGACCATGGCAAGACTTCGGCTCTACACGACCCCCACCTGACCCTACTGTCGAGATGCCAAGGCTTGGCTCACGGAACAGGGTTGTGAGTACGACACGCTCGACATCACGACCGATGTCGAACTCCTACGCGAGTGGAGAGCGCTGACCGGGGGTGGGGGCGTTCCCGCTCTGGCCCACGGACGCGACATCGTGATCGGGTTCACCCCGGATCGTTACGCGCAGTTGCTTCACGGCTGCACCCATAGCTCCGAAGTGGACGAAGGTCGGATCAGGAACGAGCTGGCGGCCGACTAGGGGGCTCTGCTCAGTCGTTCCCGCGGGTAGAAGACAGGTCAGGGAACGTCATAATCCAAGTTCGAGTTGCCAATCCGGTGTTGAAGATCCGTCGATGCAGTCCGGGACGGGGAAGCCGCTCTACGAAAGGTCCGCGAGGTCGAGGGGAAACCGCGGAAAGACGCCACGTGGTCGGGCGTAGGTTCGGCGGCGGCGCCGGGTTGAAGAAACCTGGCCCACCTGTCGTAGTTAGATTGATAGGCGCGTCGGACGGACGGTCAGTTCGTGTAGCCGGCCCGACGCGCGGCTTTTTGAAAACATGGGGGCGAAACGGCTTCGACGGGTTTGGTGAACCCGAAGCTGCGTGCCGAGGTCCAGGGACCTCGTTAATCCTCCTGGAAAACTTCAATTGCCAACACTGATTTGGCTCTGGCCGCTTAAGTTCGCTTAAGCAGTCCGCTTCCTGATCTGCCCGCCCGGGGCGGGCCAGTGAAGCGTCGATAATCCGGGCTGGCTCTTCGGTTTAGGCCACTGAACCGAGAGTGAGATCTAAGGTGGCTAGCGCGGGGAAGGTCGATCGCCGACCCAACCGTCAGCGAACTCAACGGCGACCTACGCACGTAGAAGCTTCGAAGGATCCATTCGCGGACGCGGGTTCGACTCCCGCCGCCTCCACTAGACGGGCCCGGCCAGGAAATTGGCCGGGCCCGTTTTCGTTGGGCTACCGGGGAGTCGTGCGGCGGGAGGCGAACCCGCCGGGATTCGGCGGAGCCGAAGACCGCTAGCGGGTGCGAGCCGAGGGACGAAACCGTCGACAGAGCACCGGACCG
>JAHEKK010000269.1 GCA_024638395.1 Gemmatimonadota bacterium
CCTGGGCCCGTGGAGCCGGGCCTACCCGGCCTTGAGGGCCGCTTCGGCCATCGACACGAGATCGCTGGAGCCCAGGTACAAGGGGGTCCTCGCGTGCAGCCCTTCGGGAACGAGATCCAGGATGTCCCGGTCTCCATCCGACGCCCTCCCGCCTGCCGCCTCGCAGATCATGGCCAGAGGCGCTGCCTCGTACAGGAGCCGGAGCTTCCCTTCCGGGCTCGTCCTGTCCCGGGGATACATGAAGATGCCACCCGTGAGAAGGGTCCGGTGAAAGTCCGAGACCAGTGATCCGATGTACCGCGACCGGAATCCGAGACCCGGCTCATTCGCTGTGCCCCTGAGCTGCTCAACGAACTGCTGCTGCCCCCTGGACCAGCGAGAGAAATAGGCCTCGTTCACCGAGTAGGTCTTCGACGGAGGGTCCGGGATCCGAATATCGGGGTGGCTGAGGAGGAACTCCCCGATGGATGGATCGAGGGTGAAGCCATGGACTCCACCGTACTCCGTGGTGTAGACGAGCATGGTGGACGAGCCGTAGACCACATACCCGGCCGCCAACTGCTTCCGACCCGCTTGAAGACAGTCATCCAACGTGCCGTCTTCGCCCGGCGAGACCTTCCGGTGCACGGAAAAGATGGTGCCGATGGACACGTTGACGTCGATGTTGGACGAGCCGTCCAGCGGATCGAAGAGGAGCACGTACTTCCCCTTCTTGAACTTCTCCGGAATGGGGATGATGTCTTCACACTCTTCAGACACCATGCAACACAGGTGGCCCGAATGGTCCATGGCTTTGATCATTACTTCCTGGGCATAGTCGTCCAGCCGCTGGACCTCTTCCCCCTGAACGTTGGTGTCCCCGGTCTTCCCCATGATGTCTTCGATGAGGCCCGCCATGTTCACCTCCCGAGAGATGATCTTGGCCGCCAGGGCGACATCGTAGAGAAGGGAGGAGAAGCGTCCGGACGCTCCGGGGTGGAGGCGTTCCTGATCGATGATGTGCCGGTCAATGGTGACGAGTTTGGTCATCCGAATGTCTCTTGGATTCGTAGCGGCATTGGGTGGCCCAGAGGAAAGTATCGGCTGGAGGCCCCTGGTCGAAACGCCTCACCGACCGGGATACCGAGGGACCCGGCCCCCGGTCCTCAGAGATCCGTTCCGCCGACCGGTTACCGATACCGTCCCGGACGCATCCGTTCGAAGGATGGTAGCCCCCGACTCCCGAAGGCGGCGGAGCACCTGTGGGGCCGGGTGGCCGTATCGGTTTCGCCGGCCGGCCGAGATCAATGCGACCCGTGGAGAGACACGATCCAGCAAGGCCTGTGAGGTAGACGTCCGGCTTCCGTGATGCCCCACCTTCAGGACCTCGACCTCGCCACTCTCGAGTGTCGCCAGTACCCTGGATTCGGCCGCCTCCTCGGCGTCGCCCATGAACAGCGCCTCGAACGCGCCGAAGCGTGACAGAATCACCACGGACCAGTCGTTCGGGTGGTCGCCGAGATCCTCGGTCCCGGGATGGAGGATCTCGAAGGAGACGCCGTCTCGGGACCAGGCGTCTCCCGTCACGACCCGTCGCCAGGGTGTGTTCGTCCTGCGGGCCTGCTCGAGGGCGTCGACGTGTGCGACCTGTCCGGCCGTGCGCCCCGGGCCGAGGACTGCCCCCACCGGGAACGCCTGAAGGATGGCGGCCAGACCTCCTACATGGTCCGAATCCGGATGACTCAGCACGATGGCCTCCAGCCGGCGCACCCCGCGCCGTTGGAGATAGGGCACGACCCTCGACGCGCCCACGTCGAACGTGGCCGAACGGGGACCACCATCGATGAGGTACCAGCGGTTCCTGGGTGTGCGAATGGCAATTGCGTCGCCCTGACCGACGTCGATGGCCGTGACCTCCATGGAATTCCAGGCCGCCAGATCCCTTACGACCCGGAGTCCCATTACCCCGGCCGCGCCGCCGGATACGGCAAGCCAGATCCTGATCCAGGCGGCCACCCGCCAAGGGGAACGAAGCAGTCGCAGGGAGGCAAGGGCGAAGATGAGGGCCACAGCCACCTCCTGAGCGGTCACCGGAACCGAAGCCCACGGGAGGGCGGCAAAGGCTCGGGCTGTGGCCGAGAGCCCCATGAGAAGGGCGTCCGTGCCGTATGCCACGACTGAGGCGCCCGGCAACCCCGTCAGGTCCAGTGCGATGGTCGCCACAATCCCGGGGATAGCCACCGCGACCAGGGGGGTCAGCAGCAATGACGCAGGTACGGACACCGTGGACAGCGCCCCGAAGTGGAGCGCGAGGATCGGCGCCGTGAAGAGGGCCGCGCCGAGGCCTGCACCGACGGATGGGCCCAAAGCGCCCACCACCGGGCCCTCCGGCCAGTGCCGGGCGATCCAGCGGCCCACGAAGAGGATTCCTGCGGTTCCGGCCACGGTCAACTGATACCCCGGCCCTCCGACTGCCCCCGGCTCCACGACGGCGAGAACCAACATGGCACATCCGAGGGCTCCCAGCCGCAACACCGGCCGGCCCCGGATGGTCCCCAGGACGAGGGCCGACGTCATCCAGGCAGCTCGGGCGGCCGATGTGGGCGCCCCGATCAGAGCGACGTAAAGCCAAACACCCCCGGCCAGCACACCCGCCCTCGCTCTTGGCGGAAGTCCGAGCCCGGCGGCCATTCCGGCCAGGAGACCCCCGACCACACCTACGTGAAATCCGGATATGGAAAGCAGGTGGGCGACGCCGGACCGCACGAACGCCTCGCGAAGGTGGGGATCGACCCCCTCCCCTCCCGCGATTGTCAGAGCCCGGGCGACGGAAGCCCTCTCGCCGAAGCGGCGCTCAAGTACGGTTTCCACCCCCCGCCCGAAGGCCGCACGGACCCGGTGCCGTCGGGGCACCGGACCGAGGGTCTCGAGAAAGGTGCCGGCACTGAAGTAGCCCCCGATCCCTTGGTCCCGACGGCCCGTGAGCCAGCGGCCTTCGAGAGTTCCAAATCGAGCCTCAACCGCCCCCGTTTCTCCCCGAACATAGACGGTGAGTACTGGGAAACACCCCGGGCCCAGTCCTCCCGCCACGTGGAACCTGGAGGAGCCCTGTGCCCGGACGCGCGTGAAGTGCCCCGTGAGTTCCAGGGCCGCCCCGTCCACCTGTTCCGCAAGACAGGCCGGGCGCGACGCCGCGTCGGCCGACGCTGCCCAGAGCGCTCCCGCCAACGCGGCGGGTGCGAGGTGGACGAGGGACGGCAGGAGGGGTGGAACGCGCCACGCCCATGTCGAGGCGAGCAGGAGGAGGAGCAGAGCCGGTGTGAGGAGACCGCGCGGGCCGGTCAGCGAGCCCGGCGCCAGCGCGGCGCCAAGAGCAAAGGCCAGAGCTACCCGGAGAACGGGCGGAACGCGGGTCACTCGATGGGCAACTCGCTCTGCCGGGCGCCTTCCCAGCTGTCGGGTAGATCCGGCGGCGGCGACGTCAATGCCCCGGCGGAAGAATCGGGCGAGGGCTGGGCGCCTTCGGAGTCCGGGGCGCCCTCCCGCGGGCGTCCGCCGTAGGACCACCCCTCGTCCTTGTCCGCGACTCCCGCTTCCGGAAGCGTTCTCTGCCGAAGAAGCTGCCGGACTTTCAGGTCCGAGTGGATGCCCGCGATGAGCATCACGGCCATGCCGACCACCATGCCCCCGAAGGCAACGAACGTCACGGGCACACGGTAGAACGTCGCCACACCCACGTCGATGATGACCAGCCTCCCCGCATTGGCCGCTGCGAAGGCCGCGCCACCCAGCAGGACGGCACCCAACCCCACCCAACCCAGAACCCTGCGCATCACGACACTCCGGCCAGTGGCTTGCCTGCTTCGAGTCGTTCGGCTACGAAGGTGGCTCCCGTCGTAGAGGTCAGGAGGGCAGACACGTAGCGGCCTGCATCCGACGCCTCCCCGGGTACCACGACGGCTTTGCTCCGCCGCGTCCGCCCCAGGACCGTGCCCTCGTGTTTTCCGGTCCGTTCCAACAACAGCTCCACGACCGTTCCGACTTCTGCGCGGTTGATCTCCGCCTGGATTCCCCGGGTGACCTCGATCAGTCGCTCGAGACGGTCCTGGCCCTCGGCGTCGGAGACGAACTGGCCGGGTGGCAGCCGCGTGGCAGGCGTGCCCTCGCGGGGGCTGTACTTGTACGTGAAGGCCTCGTCGAATCGGACCTCGCGGACCAGGTCGAGGGTGTCCTGGAACTCGCTTTCGCTTTCTCCGGGGAAACCGACGATGATGTCGGTCGACAGGGCCACCTTCGGCATCGCCTGCCGGATCATCGCGACCTTCTCCATGAACGAGTCTACCGTATACCTGCGCACCATTCGCTTCAACGTCCGGTCGTTCCCCGATTGGACCGGCAGGTGGACGTGCTCACACACGGCCTCCTCCATGGCCATGACGTCGACGAGGTCCGGCGTCACGTCGTTCGGGTGGGGCGACGTATACCGGACTCGGCGGATGCCGTCCACTCTCGCCACGGCCTGGAGTAGCCTCGGGAAGGGCCAGTCGCCGGAGACGTACGAATTCACCGTCTGGCCAAGGAGGGTCACTTCGGTGATGCCCTCGTCGGCGATGCGCCGGATCTCACCCAGGATCTCCTGCGGATCGCGGTTCTTCTCGGCACCTCGTACGTAGGGTACGATGCAGAAGGTGCAACGGTGGTCACATCCCCGCTGGATCGGAACCCATGCGCCAACGGTCGAGCGCCGGCGCTGCTCGAGCCCCTGGTAGTTCTCATCCAGGGTCAGATGGAGAACCGACAGGCGCCTGGCGTTCCCGGAAAGGGGTCGGAGCCGGGCCAGGGCCTCGGGAAGGGTGCGGTAGCCGTCGGGACCCATGACGAGGTCTACGTGAGGCGCCTTCTCCAGGAGCCCCTCCCCCAGGCGCTGCGCCATGCATCCGGTCACCCCGATCACGAGATCGGGATTGGTGCGCTTGAGTCCGCTGAGCTGACCCACCCGCCCCAGGACGCGACGCTCCGCATGCTCTCGGATGGCGCATGTGTTCACGAGGATGACGTCCGCCTCCTCGGCGGAGGAGACGATCTCGTACCCTTCGCCTTCGAGGACGCCCTCCATCAGCTCCCCGTCGGAGATATTCATCTGACAGCCGTACGTCTCCACGTAGGCTCGTCGCGGTTTGGTTCCGTTCATGGGCCCTAATTCAGCCCGAGGCGCGTAGTCAAGTCAATACGGACGTGGGACCCGGTTGGATCGAGGACACCGTCGTGTAGCTGCCCAGGGCTCCCCGACGAGCCTTCGACGCCCACGCGGAGGTAGTCGCCGGTCAGCGCTGAACCCCGCGTTCCCTCCAGGACGACCTGGACCGGATCGCCCCCCCGGCTGCGGGCATACGCGGCGCCCTTGGCCTC